>JALHOI010000053.1 GCA_022843085.1 Pseudobdellovibrionaceae bacterium | reverse complement strand
GGACCGATCGTCCTTCGCAAAGTGATGGTCGATTACGACCAGCTCACGACAACGAAGCTTTTTTAAAGTGAATGGCGCCAGGTCGCTCTCGAGGTAGTAGTAGCCAGAGACATCTTTCAACCAAGCGGCACGGCTGTGGTCGGTCTGTAGCAGGACTTGAAAACCATCAGCGGACATCTTCAGCGGTCGGCCGTTGACCAAGACAGTGTTGCCAACAACTTCGAAACTGTTTTTTGTATTTGCGTCGGTCAAGTTACACCTTGGAAAAATGAGCCAGTCGAAATGTTACTCGAGATCTATCAGAACAGTCCCAACTTCAAAAACGATTCACGTGTGGCTTCGACATCGCTGATACCCTTGATTCCTTTTAAGCCGGCTTCAAAGCGCTGGATCAAATCAACCAAATCGCGCACGACTCGCGCTTGATGTGTTTCGTATCGTTTGAGGCCTTCCTTGAGCCTCGCGTCTCTAGTCCAGAAAAGCCGCCACAGCAAATACAGAGCGGTCGGCGCGACCGTTTGTCCGGTTCGCAGGATGTCTTCGAATTCGACGGCATTGAGAGGTCGATTTCGGCTCTCATCAAAACTCTCTTTCACATCAGAAAAATTGCGATCTGCATCGGCCACCATGAGACGAGTCAGCCATTGGGCCCGCCAGTAATAGTTTCGCACGTACCCATCAACATCGATCGCAGTGAAAAACGCCTGTCTCTTTCGCTGATTTGCGGGCGAGTCGATCACCGACGTGTCGATGCCGAAAACATGATCGACACCAGACCGTAATCCCCAGGGTAAATCAACTTTGTTCGCAAGCTTTCGCCACGCGCGGGCGGCGACGTCGTCAGTGAGACGCTCGGCCTTGTGCGCTTTACTGATCGCACACGCAAACGAAAAATCGTCTTCAGAGAGCGCCACCACCGAATCCAAATAATAAAGTTCGTGCGTCCAAAAGTACGCCGCGTTCGCACGGGGAACAGGTCGAACCGGATGAAAGAGCGTCAAATAAAGCTGGTCGCTGTCTCCGATCGAGCCGACACATGCTGCGCCCATGAAAATTCCACTTAGTTCCTCGTACAGATTGTCCCAAGGATCTGCGATCAAGGACTCCCAGCAATTTCCCGAAAACTTGCGCAACGCAGATGCACGATATCCAATCAGAGTACTGGTGAAGTTACTGAGCTTATGTTCTTCAAGACCCCAAAAATCGCCAAGTTCCGCAGCATGCGCGAAAGACGCGGGCTCTTTGCCATAGAAGGCTTTGTAGCAATTGGCGCTGTGACGCGAGAGAAAGTCTTCGGGCGACGACTGTTCGATGACGGCATCCATGTCAAAGGCCGTTGCGAGGGCACGACCGTCAGACGTGCTAGGCGTTCCGTCTTTCAAAAACCACCGCTCGTTTTCTTCCAAATGATTATTTATTGCCGTGAATTCGTATCGCCACGTGCTTGTCTCTGCCTGGTAAACTTCGGGCGTCGGCTGTTCGCTTTGCTGAAACATGAACTGGCCAAAGCGATCCCCGTCTTTCCATTCACCACGGCTTGCGACAGTTCCATCCGGATGAAAGCGCGTCACAACACCCTGCACCCATCCTTTAGAATCCAAGGTGTACGTCGCCGCAAGCGAACCATCCGCACGCCATGCTTTGCACTCACCGCGTGGAGCATCGGTTCCACACAAGATACTGCCAATCTGCCATTCCTGTTCGTCTACAACCCATACCGCGTCGAGCGGCACGGCTGCTGGCCTCTTCAAATCACTCATTTAGCAACCTCACTTTGATGGTAATCGTACTGCTGGCAGATGATCAAGAACGTCATCTTGCGCCCGCTCGCAACAGGCGAGGCCTTCGCTTGTTTGTCCGAACAACTTGTTACATGGCAGACCTGTTTGCGTCTGCCTTGGGAACACTTCGTTTTCAGAACACTTGAATCGCGCGGCTCAGCGATTCATTTGCCACGCATCGTACATTCAGATTCGGCTGGATGGCGCCATGCTTCACGTACACAACGACGCAGGCTTGAGTTTCATCAAGCGACTGACTAAGTGCCGGGACAATAGACACTAAGCTTAAGAACAACGCCAATGGCAATGCTTTCAAATTTACTTCCTTTCTCGAAGTTGCATCAGAATTACGGTCGGTCGCCAGAAAAATCCATTGATCAAACGGAGCAGACAATTATGGCTAAGGCGAGGCTCGCCATTCCCGGAAACTAGGTCATTCGCCTCTCAGTAAATTGCATTATGATTTCTCTGCGGTCGAGTTTGCGACCGCAGGCGGCACGAGCAAGTCCTCCAGAAAAAATGCCGAGAGTTCTGATCGGCCGGCAAGTCCTGCTTTTGCGTAGATCGCCATCGACTGAACCCGGGCCGTCTTTTCGGCCGTGTTTCGTATTTCAGCTATCTCTTTGAGACTCATTCCCTTTAACAGCAGAAAGGCGACTTCTTTTTCGGCCGCAGTTAATTTCCACTTCGAAAGCTGTTGATCGATGGCCTTTGAAAGCCCGTCCAGATATTTTCTGGATTCAGTCTTCCAGAGCTCAGCCTCTTTTTTAAAGTCAGTGAAATCAGTGATTTCTTTCTCAAGCCGGTGCTTGAGCGCGACAGACCCTTTCAGCAAATAAAAAACTCCAAACAGCGCGGCCGCTGCAATCGAGCCTTCAACCAACACATGCGAAAACGTGACACCTTCTGTTGAGTCGTTGACCAGATCGATGGAAACCAAGACTGCGATCACAGCCAAGATGAACGCGATGACAGATCTATCTCTTTGATTCAAAACGCCCCCTCTGGCACCGGAAAAACCCTAAAACTAGTCGTCATCGCCATTTTCGTTTCTTTCGTTTTCGCCAAGCTGAAGTGTCGTTCCAAACAATTGAAGCCGACAAGCCTGGCTGTCGTAATTTTTGAAAAGATGTAGACCAAATGCAACGACCAACCCAATCAACACAATTCCAAACGCCGATCTTGACGAGGTGATCGTTTGATCTTTAGCGATGTTCGCCTTTTTTCCATCGATCATACTAAGTCCGATCATGTCTTTGTGGCGAATTGTGTGAAGCACGATCCCTGCGATATGTAAAACCACGAAGACAATAAAACCGTTGGCTAAAAGCTCGTGCACGTCCTCGAAGCTTTCTTTATCTGGCCCCGAAGTCATCAAATGGCCTGTGATCGCCAAGCTAAATGCCAACAACATCATGATGAGAGAGGCCCAGCTGGAGGCTGGGTTATGCCCCGCCCATCGCCTTTTTCCGCCAGAAAGAATTTCTTTAAAATAGGCAACGAGATCCATCGACTTTAAATTGAAGCCTGAGAACCGAGCATGTTGAGTTCCGAAAAATCCCCAGACAATCCGAAGAAGCACAAGAAATCCCAAGGTCAGTCCCGCGAGCGAATGGTAGTTGAACCAAGACGAGTCATCATCGACGGTCTTTGCGATGACGAAGCCCATTAAGAATAGTCCCGAAAATAACCAGTGAAAGAGTCGCGTTGGCAGATCGTAAACCAGGCCGTTTCTCATAAAATCTCCTCTCTCAAAAACCGTTCGGAATTACTCTCGTAGCCTTCTACTAAGCAATATCGAACCAGAAGCCATTTTCGTCCATGGTCCGGATGACCTAAACCAAGTGAATCCAGCTATTTGCGTCGACGTAGGCCTTTCGGTCGATTTACGAAGTCTCGTTCAGCCAGATACTTTGAATGTGCAAGGGGATAAACCCCTCGCATCAAAAGGAGCAGCCCTGTGAAAAATCTTATCTTCGCTACCGCAATCGTTCTGAGCGCCGTCCCCGCTTTCGCTAAAAAGAACTGCACAGACCAACCAAAGGACAAATGGATGAAAGAAGCCGACTTTAAGAAGAAGGCCGAAGAGCTTGGTTACAAGATCAACAAGTTCAAACAACCAGGCTCTTGTTACGAAATCTACGGTACCAACAAAGAGGGAAAGAAAGTCGAAGTCTATTTCAACCCAGTCGATGCCTCGATCGTGAAAGAAGAAATCGACTAAATCGATTGATGTTGAATCAGGCACGAGCGTCGCTTCCGGGCGATCGTGCCAGCGTTACGATCACTCGTGCGCTTGCCGCTCTTTCGAAATCATGACGTAGATCAACGGCAACACAACCAATGTCAGAAGCGTTGCGCTGATCAGTCCACCTACGACCACCGTCGCCAAAGGCTTTTGCACTTCAGAGCCAAGTCCGGTGTTAAGCGCCATCGGGATAAATCCGAGAGCCGCAACCATGGCCGTCATGAGGACTGGTCGCAAGCGGGCCTTGGCTCCTTGGACGACAGCGTCTTTCACTTGTAGCCCCTCACTTCGAAGATCCTTGATGAAGCCAATTAGAACGACACCGTTCATCACGGCGACGCCAGCAAGAGCGATAAAACCGATGATCGCGGGAACGGTGATACTAAGACCTCGAAGCCAAAGAGTCAGCAGGCCTCCGATCATCGCCAGAGGAATAGCCCCCATGACGACCAACGCATCGGACAAAGATTCAAAATTTTTGTAGAGCAATAGAAGTACGATAAGAAGCGTGATCGGAATTAAAAAAGCAAACCGCAGACGCGCTTCCTGCATATTCCGAAACTGTCCGCCCCAGTACACCCGGTAGCCCAGAGGAAGTTGAATTTTTGCCTCAATCTTTGACTGGGCCTCTTTGACAAACGAATCAATGTCGCGACCTTTCACAAACAATGAAAGTGCTGAATATCGTTGGCCAAGATTTCTTGCGATCGTTGTCACTCGGTCACTTCGCTCAAGTGACGCAACTTCTGAAAGCGGCACAAATCCGCCGTGCATCGTATCGACCGGAAGACTCGCAATTTCAGTTTGGTTTTCGCGGAGCGATTCATCCAAATGTAAAACGACCGGAATCGTACGATCTGAATCAAAGTAGGACCCGACTTTAGCTCCAGACAGAGCCGTCGAAAAAACGTTTTTTAGATCGTTTGCATTCACACTTCTCTCCGCAAGCTTAAAAAAGTCGGGTCTTATTTCCAAAACACGACTTTTCGTGAGTGCCGTCAGCGAATCATACTGAGCCTCGAACAAGCCCGACATTCCCTCAAGCGCTTTTTCAGACTTCGAAATGAGATCAGAAAGAACATCGAGATCAGGCCCATAAATTCGAAGGGTCACGTCGGCGCGACTTCCTTCGAGAATTTCGTTGAAGCGCATCTCGATCGGCTGTGTTCGTGCAATGTCCTGGGGCGGCAGATGCCTTTCAAGATCCAACTTAATTGCTTCGAAAAGTTCCGATTTTGTTCGATGTCGTTTTAACCCTTCGATCACGGGCCATTGTTCACGATCTTTTTTTAGAATCACAAACGTATCAGCAAAGTTCACACTCATTGGATCTGTCGCCGAGTCCGGAGTTCCGAGTCGAGAGAACACGGTTTCGACTTCCTTGAAGTTAAGAATTCGCTTTTCGGCCGCGATTTGCTGCCTCACGGATTCGTCAATTCCTTGCGAGGTATCGCGCACAAGGCCTATGACAAGATCACCTTCGTCTAGCTGCGGAATGAAATCTGAACCCATCTTTGCGAAGAATATAAACAACGTGAATGAGCCAATCAGAGCCGTCGTCCCAAAGACAAGAAGCTTGCCCGATCGTCCGAATACGATGTCGAGTGTTCGTGAATACAAATTCTCGAGTTTCTGAAAAAGCCACGGCGTTTTGTGCGCGTGATCCACCTTCAATACAAACGAAGCCGCTGCGGGAATAAAGGTCATCGTCAACACGAGACTTGTTAACAGCGCAAACAATACAGTTAAGGCCATTGGCCGAAACATTTTTCCCTCGACCCCGGTTAGAAACAGAATCGGTAGGTAGACGGTTATAATCACCAGCACCCCGAAGAATACGGGCCGCGACACCTCGAAAGCCGCATCATAGAAAAACTTGAGTCGCGATTCAGAGTTGCTGGGGGCAGTTCCAGCTCGTCTGACGAAATTCTCAACCATCACGACGGCGCCGTCGACGATCAATCCGAAGTCGATGGCGCCAAGACTCATGAGGTTGGCTGAAACACCGGTCAACTTCATTCCGATGAATGCACCAAGGAGAGATATCGGAATAATGCTGGCGACGAGTAACGCCGATCGAAAGTCGCCGACCAACAATATGAGAATCAAAATTACCAGTGCTGCGCCTTCCAGAAGGCTGCGCGTGACGGTTCGAATGGTGGTATCGACCAAAAAAGACCGATCGTAGTGGATGGCGATGAAGGCTTCGTCAGGAAGTACAAATTGTTTAAGTCGATCAACGGTTTGTCGGGCGACCGTTCGACTGCTAGCGCCCGATCGCATCAGAATCGTCCCAAGCACAGACTCATGACCGTTCTCGGTCGCAGCGCCGACTCGCAGGCCGGATTCGATTCGAACCTCGGCTACGTCTTTTACGTGAACCGATTTACCGCCGAATCCAACTTTAACCGGGAAGTTTTCAATTGCGGCCAGTTTATCGATCGATGCCGAGACCCCAACAATGATTTGTGAGCCTTCCTCTTGGATGTAGCCGCCACCAACATTTTCACCGATCGTGTTGAGGGCTTGCTTTAAATCAAGAATAGTCATCCCGTGTCGGCGAAGTTTCGAAGGCAACACGTTAATGTGAACTTCTTTTCGGTAGCCGCCGTTAGTATCGATATCTGCGACTCCATCAATTCGACGCAGTTCAGGACGAATCACGCGTTCTTGAATTTCGCGCAAGCGAATAAGGCGCTGAAGATCGGGAAGTTGAGCAAGCGCACTTCCTTGTTTCGCTTCGACGGTATACATCACGACTTCTCCAAGTCCGGTCGTGATTGGCGCAAGTTCTGGTGTGATTGAATCTGGAAGGTTCAGAGTTTGAAGCCTTTCGAATATCTGCGATCTCGCCCAATAGATATCGACTGAGTTCTCGAAAACAACAATCACCTGAGATAAGCCAAATTTCGACAGCGAGCGAACTTCGGCAACCCCGGGAATACCATTGAGTTCAGATTCAATCGGAAACGTCACTTGTCGTTCGATCTGTTCAGGGCTCAGTGAGGCGGTCTTCGAATTGATCATGACTTGCACGTTCGTAATGTCGGGAACGGCATCGATTGGAAGATGTTGAAGCGCAAAGATGCCAACGCCACAAATGGCAAATGCAATCGCAAGCATCATTCGGCGGTTACTGAGCACAAATCGGAAGACGTGATTCATATTGAACCTCCTAATAGAGCTCGGACATCGCAGTCAAAAACCGTGCATACGTTGATGATCGCGTCGACTGCGCGCTCTTGTGCGTTATAAATTTCTTCGATTTGTGCATGCGCCTGGCGGTCGAATTCTAAAAACTGCGAAACCGTAATCCAACTTTGCCGAACCTGACCTTCGGCTTCTTTGACCTCGGTATCGATTTTTTGCACGTTCGCTAGCGGGAAACGTTCGAGCGATTTTGTTGCGGCTTGAAGCGTAACCATTGTCTTTGCGGCCAGTTGCTCGAAAGCGCGAGTGGTGCTGAGGCGATGACTTTCCGTCTTTGTTCGATTCAGTTCAGCGGCTCGACGGTCAGCGCCCCAGATTGCAGAAAAAGGTAGTGTTGCCGAAACGCCGGCCGTGATATTTTGTTCCCTGGCGGCTCCGGTTTCTTTGTCCAACTGCAGGAAGACCTCAAATTCGGGCCGTGCCGCCGTCGCTTGAACTTCGAAATTGGCCGCTTTGACAAGTTCGTCGGCTTTAAACAGCAGGGGATCTCGCTTCGGTTTCAGATTTTTGACGGAATTTCTGAGATCTTGGAGTTGCGTTGCCTCGAGCCATTTGAGCTGAAGTCTTTCAATTTTAACCGGACCGATTAAGTTTAACGAGCTCCGCTCGCCTCGCACGGACGCCTCGATTTGATCAAATTGACCTTCGACAATTGCGACTGCAGACTGAATCAATCGCCGTTCGATTTTTTGACCCGGCGAAGCCGCTCGGGTTCTTTCCAGCGCGGCCTTGATCAGCGCGAATCGCGCACGGCGGTCCTTCATATGGTCTTGCTCGGCTTCGAGACGTCCAACTGCATAAATCCGCCGAAGCAGATCAAGCGACATTTGGCGTATCGTCGCTTCGGTCTCCCATTGGGCCGCTTCCCCGAAAGCCTGCTGGACGTCCGCTTGTCTGGTCCGAGTTGTCCAGAACGGCAGCTTCTGGCGGATGCCCCATGCAGTGACGTTAGAGTTTGGCCCGGTCGCCGTCCGGTTGGTCCAGCCAAACTCGACGATCGGGTTTTCTGGGTGTGACAATGACTTTGAGATCTCAACGTTCCGACTGGCGTCTGACTCCTTTGCCGAGACTTCCGGGCTTTTGCTGACGGCTGAATCGACGAAGTGCCAGACGTCGCGAGTGTCGAGCGCAGACGCGACACATGTGAAAAGCCCAACGAACAAGCACACACTTAGAACGATCGATTGCCGCTTCATTTATTTCTCCGAGCGATGATGAATCCTCATCGAAACTCGGCGAAATCTTGAAAACAAACAATTGGGCAAATGTCCTATTGGCCCCATTGATGCCTCTTTGCCACTATCTTCAACATAAAACACAGCCGGCTTTCGCGCAGGCACGCGTTAAATAATACGTGCGCTCGTGGCGCGATTCGTCTTCTGTTTGGGGCAAAGCCTCGCTGGCGATCTGGAGTGCGGCTCACACAAGATGCAAGGTGCCCACGTCACAAAGTTCGCGGGTTGAATAGCTCCTCTTTAGGCGCCTTCTTCGCTCTGCTCCCATTGTTCGTCCGCAACCTGCCCGTCAACTGTTGGTCGGCGCTGATCGCCGAGATTCGAATGTGATGCGAAACTTTTCTTTGTTGCGGCTATCTCCGTAGGGGCTGCTCTTCGGCTAAAGCCTACGAACAGCGGTCCACTTCGCCGCCCGTCGGGCGCTGATCGCGGAGCGATCAGAAGCGTAATGGAGGTGACGTCGGTTCCGACGTGATTTCACCCAATTGAGAACACGCCTCAGTCGGCTCCCGCTCCACGCAATATCACGGCTCGTAACTGGGAACCGGCTCGTTTGTCGACTAGTCTCTACTTTTATGAATCTTGTTTGAACAATGAAACAACTATCCCCATGACTTCTCGCTCCGGGAGGAGTTTTAGACTGACCGTTGCGCACTTTAAATCAAGCCCACCAAGCGGATGTACCGCTGCCTAGTCTTAAGGTCTTTCCAGCCGCAGATCTTCATCACAACTGCCGGTGCGACAGCATCGCGAATCAACTGAGTCGCCAAGAAAGCACGCAACGTATGGAACTGGATCGACGGCAGTCCGGAACCAACGCAGAACTCTCGAGCACCTTTGCTACTTCGCCCTTCAACCAAAGGTTTAAATGCGGGAGCACAAAGGGACGCCCGTCACTCTTCGATTTCAGACTCTTGAAAGGCGTAAGAACCTGCGACGATTCAATCGGCACCGTGCGCCAATGGCGACCCTGGTCGGACCAAAGACTTCTCGATTCGTCCAATTGCGATGGACAAAGATCAACTTATTGTCGAAATCGATCTGATCCCATTGAAGCGCATAGAGCTCGCCTGATCGCATTCCTGTACAAAGTGCTTCCGCCCAAAGTGGATATCACGAATGACTAATAATCCGGCGTACGACAAGAGCGTTCGATTATGCTCGAGCGCGAACTATGAAAACGTAATCGTCGACTGTTTGCTTTCCGATCTCCCGGATAAAAACATCACCCTTTCTCGCAGCAATTTCCCCTTCCTCAATCAATTTTCGCCGTTGCGATCCTTTGGCTTCCGTCATCCGAAGCTCGCGCTCAACTTCGATCAAAAGTCTTCGATCCGCTTTTTCAGCTTCGGCTTGGGCTGAAAATTCGGACACCGACGTTTGGGGACTTTTTCCGAGGGCCGTCTATCGACGCGGGCGATTTTCCTCTCAGAAATCGTCCTTGGTGGACCACGGCCTTGCATCGTCGTGGCGTGGTCATTGCTCGGCTCTGTCGTCGAGCCGATGTGCTTTTGCAGATTGGGTTTTGAATCAGAAATCTTTTCCTGGAGTCTCGAATGAAAAGCAGCAAAGCGACGGTCAGCACATCCTCCACGTGAGACTTGTGATTTCACATAAATCTGCTAACACCCTGCATATGACATTCAATAAAACCACCTACGCCCGTCTCGCTGTCTCGAGTTGTTTTTTTCTTCTCTGTTTCGCGCCGGCCGACGCAAGTACTGCGTCCACTGCGCGAACCGAGACATCGCTTTTGGTACCCGACGTATCTGAAGCATCCGTAACGACCTCCAACGGGGTACGAATTGAATCGAAGGATGGCTTGTTCTCGATGCGCCTCGGTTTCCGCATGCAATCTCGCGTCTCTTACGACGACATGGACGAAAATTCCTCGACTCAAGATCTCGTGGAAATGCAAACTCGACGAATACGACTTCGCTTGAACGGCCACGTGCTCGGCCCTCAATTGAAGTACGCTCTACAACTTGGATTTAGTCGTGGAGATCAAGATTGGGATACCAATGCGTTCCCAAACGTTTTGCGAGACGCCAACGTCACATGGGATTGGGCCGAAAACCACAGCTTGATCTTTGGTTTGCGAAAACTTCCTGGCAACCGTCAGAGGGTTAACTCGTCCGGATCGCTCGAATTTGTGGATCGAGCTTTGACGAATGCGACGTTCAATCTAGATCGCGATACTGGAATCCAATCATGGCACAAGTTTGGCGCCGATCAGCCAGCGTGGCTGAAACTCGCATTAACAAGCGGTGAAGGACGAAATCAAAGAAATTCCGGCACTGGTTTATCAACCACAGCACGCGTAGAGTGGCTACCAGCAGGCAACTTCAAGGACGATGGAGACTATTTCGAGGGTGATCTTTCGTTTGAACCCGAGGCGCGATATTCCTTAGGTGCTGTCTACAGCTATAACGGAAGTAACTCCCGAACTAGTGGACAGAACGGGGCGCTTCTTTCGGGCAACGCTACTCGAAACATCGAAACCTGGATTTTAGACGGTCTGTGGAAACGGCAAGGTTGGTCCTTCTCATTTGAGGCCTTCCAAAGAAACGCTGAAAGTCCGATCGTGAATTCAAATCAAGTCATCTATGCAGGGCGAGGTTTCAATCTCCAGCTGTCCCACACTTTTGCATCGAATTGGGCTCCAGCCTTGAGGTGGTCAATCATCACACCGGAGTCTGGTCTCCGAGACGCGCTCGATGAGAGGACTCAAACGACAGTAGGACTTACGAGGTACATCAATAAGCACAGCATAAAGGTTCAAGGTGACGTCACATATGAGTCAGTCGCGGAGCGAAGTGGACAAGCTTCTATGAAGAACATGTACTACCGACTACAGCTCGAGGTGGGAATCTGAAGCCTAAGGCCTTCGTTCTGATTTCTAAAACTTCTATTATTTATTGCATTTCTATATTTCGGTTCTTCACGATTCAGAGTGGAATGCGGTGAGTTAAAAAGCTGCTGAGGCATGGGCCTTTTGGTCGGTAAGATTTTGTTACTACGCAAGATTTTATCGATTGGAGACCCATGCTCAGC
>JALHOI010000052.1 GCA_022843085.1 Pseudobdellovibrionaceae bacterium | reverse complement strand
GGGCGTCGAAGGTGTCATCACGCATCAGGCTAGGGGCGTAATGGCTGTGTTGGGACCTTTTAATTTTCCTGGACACCTGCCGAACGGCCACATCATACCGGCGCTTGCGACCGGAAACACAGTCGTCTTCAAGCCATCCGAGCTGACGCCGATGACAGGTCAGTTGATGGCGCAGTTGATTGAAAAAGCCGAATTTCCAAAAGGTGTTTTCAATCTTGTCCAAGGTGAGGGCGAGACGGGAAAGCGACTCGTTGCAGATGAGGACGTCGACGGAGTTTTGTTTACAGGCTCGTACGAGACCGGGCTCAAAATAAAACAAAAAACCGTCGAACAGTATTGGAAGCTTCTTGCACTCGAGATGGGCGGCAAAAATGCAACGATCGTCTGGGACGACGCAGACCTAAACAAGGCGATTTACGAGACGATCATCGGCGCGTTTATGTCGACTGGCCAACGCTGCTCGTGCACAAGCCGAATTATCTTACACGACTCGATCGCGGACAAATTCATCGACAAATTTTACGAAACCGCGAAAAAACTGACGATCGGCCACTGGCGATCGAACCCATTTATGGGGCCACTGATCAACGCCGCTGCTGTCGAAAAGTACGTGCGCTTTCAAGAAATCGCAAGCCGCGAAGGGGCCGAGCGCTTGATGCGCGGCAAAGCTCTCGACACCTCCCATAAAGGTTATTACGTCACCCCCTCAATCTGTATCGTCGATCGCTTTCGCGAAGATTCGGTCTATCAAAAGTCTGAAATCTTTGGCCCGAACGTCGCGATTTACCGAACTCAAGATTTTGACGAAGCCCTAAAAATTAATTCGAGCACAGGCTTCGGTCTTGTGACTTCCGTCTTCACAAAACAGCGGGCTCTTTATGAGGAGACGCTCTATCGTGGACGATCGGGACTGGTGAATTGGAATCGCACGACGAACGGGGCGAGTTCAAAACTTCCATTTGGGGGTTTTGGAAAATCGGGTAACGATCGTCCGGCGGCTGATTCGGCGGTTCAGTATTGCACAGTTCCTGTCGCAAGCCTTGAAGATCCCACTTCATTTGATGCCAAGGCCGCACCGCCGGGTCTTACCTATGAACCGCTCAGCTAGAGAGATGTGAACTAATGTCAATCGTCGCGCGGCTTGTTTTGATCGTAATTGCGGTAGTTGTTGCCCTTGGCGGCGTGGTCACATGGCAGGCGCTTCGTTTTGTTCGAACGCCCGTTAGCCAAGACGATACCCTTGTTGTCTTCAACGTAAAGGCAGGCCAAACGTTGCGCGATGTGGCTTCGAAGCTTGAAGAAGCAAAGTTAATCACCGACGCGCGAAAGTTTCGAGCCTACGTTCGAATTAAGTCGCTGGGAAGTAAAGTTCGTACTGGGGAATATGCGCTGAAGCGAAATATGCCACCTGAGCAAATACTGAAAATTCTCTCGAGCGGCCGAAGTATTGAATACGTTGTGACTGTATCAGAAGGTCTGAACCGTTTTGAAATCGCGTCGATCGTCGATCGGCTTGGTATCGGTACGCGCGCCGAATTTTTACGGCTAACTCAAGATCGCGAGTTTATTAAAAACACATTGGGCGACGATCTGCCAACCCTTGAGGGTTATCTGTTTCCAGAAACGTACTACGTAACGCGTGCCTCGGGCGTGCGAGGACTCGTTCGGCAAATGGTCGCAAAATTTAAAGCGAGTTTTGCGCAGGTTCCCGCTTCAGTTCAAACCGACATCGCAGTGCCGCTGAACAAACATCAAATCGTGACACTCGCAAGCATCGTCGAGAAAGAGACGGGTTCGCCCGAAGAGCGACCGTTGATCAGTTCCGTCTTTCACAATCGAATGCGGAAGGGCATGAAACTTCAGACCGACCCAACCGTAATTTACGGTATGTGGGTTCGTGCCGGTGTTTGGAATCGAAACATTTCGCGGCAAGATCTAGTGACTCCTTCACCGTACAATACATACGTTATTCCAAGTTTACCGCCGGGTCCTATCGCGAACCCGGGTCTTGCGGCACTGCAAGCCGCGGTAAGGCCCGCGAAGTCCGAGTTCTTGTTCTTTGTCTCGAGAAACGACGGCACCCACGTTTTTTCGCGTGACTACAGTCAACATCGCGCTGCGGTCGGGGACTACCAACTCAATAAAAAAGCACGCGAAGGAAAATCGTGGCGCGATCTATCAAAAAAGCCTGGCTCAGCTTCACCCGGCCGATAGGCCGACGACGCAGCCTTCTTTCGAAGTATCGAACATGACGGCATTCTAATGTCTCGACACGGTCGGCTTGAGAAGATCTAATTTTGCGATGATACTTCGCTGGCTAACGGGTGTGTTTGGAACAGCCCTCTTCGTTGTTGCCCTAGGCTTGGCCGACGCACGTCAAGCTGCGGCCGACATCGAAAGCGTAAGCCAGACAAACCGTTCAAGTTACCCTGCGACTGGGGCCAAATACCCAGAAACAGTTCTTCAAACTCGGCCCGAACGCCTGGCTTTTAACATTGGGCACAACGCTTCGCCGACGACCTACGTGACGAAAGCCGACACATGGACGATTGGCAATTATGCTTTGGGTTATGCGATTTCCGATTCTCTGTTGATTGCGACGAGCCCCTGGATTTGGACCTCGTACAACACGATGAACCTCACGGCCAAATACATTGTGCCGATCTCTTCTCGAGCTCGTGCAGGCATTTTTTCGGCCTACTTTCAGAGCTATCAATCGAAGCCCTTCTTACGATGCGAGTCGGATTGGGCGTGTCGTGATGATGGAACTTTTCGTCGATTGCAGGTTTCTGATGAGAACGGTTTTCCAGTTCGTACGATTTCGAATTTTCCTTGGCACGCTCGGGTCGATCGTTACCAGTTTCAAACACTAACAACACACGCGCTTTTTGGGCTCGACCTGACCCACACAACGATTCACGCTGGCCTCAAATACTCGTACTTTTTTAACGACGATAACCCATACTCGTTGCGAATGGACCCGGGAGTTGATGCAATTCGCGGTCAGATTGACGTCACGGCACTTTTCGAAAATCGGCTGTCTGAACGTCTGAGGTTGAATCTTGAAGCCGGAACTCTTGGGCTGAACTTCTTGCAGCCGTATCTTCACGTCGGAGCATCCATTGCGATCGTCTTTCCGCGCGTTCTTGTACAGTTGGGCGGAAGTCTTTCAGGTCGCTTCGCGGACTTCGGAACATCGGCGTTTTTTACGCCAGCTTTTGATCAACGCGTACATACCTCGCGAGACGGTCAGCTTTATTTCAGTCGCTACCTGACTTCGGCAATTCATCCCGAGCTTCAGGTGCAGTACTTCTTCTGAAGGCCTAGCGAATCACTTTTTGAAAGTCTTGCGTTGAGTCGTTGTACTGAAACACGTTCAGTCGGCCCACCAAATTTCGATCGAAAGTTGGCGCTAAAATTTCGGGTCGGCCGTCGCCGTCCACGTCGTCGATAGCAAGGTTCGTTGCTTGGCCGTCGAAGTTGAAATACGCATCGCGCGCATCAGAGAGTTCGATTCGTTCAACGAGGTGCGGAGCTTGGTCGGCGATGTTCTCGAAAATTTCGAGATAAATGTTGTCGCGAGTTTTAATCTTCGCAACCGTGTAGATCGAACCGTTGCCGCCGAGATCACCCTTTGCTGTCGAGATGACCGTGCGGTAATCGGCGCGAAGGGTGCTTCGAACTGAAGCGCGAACGTCGGGGTGGACGACGGCGACGAATGCAAAAACGGCCATAGTACCCAAAATGAGTTGTGAAAAACGAAGCAGGTTTTGTGGTCTCATCAGCGTTTGCAGCATGGCTCCCCCGGTCGCGAACATTCTGTAGACATTCCTAGTATCCAAGAAAGGTGCCGTACGATCACCGCGATCAGCCCAGGGAAAAATTAAAAACCAAGTAATATCAGATACTTGGCAATGGCGGAATCGTCGAAACTTTTGACAGCCGCGAGCTTTCTAGTGACTCGACTCGGGATACGTCGCTAACGTCTTGAAATGTCGACGTTTGCGAGACATTCGTGAACCGACTAGTTTTGAACCTAGCATCAGATGTTAGACACCGCTTTGGCCAAGCATCGTGGCAGGGACGCAGTCGTCTGCAGGAGGTTTCTTATGTCAGCCTCACTTGAAAAACCGGCTCGCTTCGCCGCCTTTTCAGAGAGTTTTCGTGAGGAATTCTATCGACTTCTCGAAGCGCGGAGATCGATTCGAAAGTTTCAGCAGCGCGAAGTTTCGCAAGAGATTCTCGACCGAGTGCTCGCTGCCGCCCTACAAGCACCGTCGGGGAAGAATAGACAGAACTGGCGCTTTTATGTTTTGCGAGGAGAAAAACGCGATGAGTATGTCAAACTCTCGCAAAAAAGTTGGCTGGGAATAAAAGATGTTCTTGTCGCCCGGCTGAAGCCTTCGCTGTATGATTTCACCGAGCGATTCTTTTACACGCTGGGCGACGCTCCGGTTGTGATTCTTTGTTATTCCATCAACGACGCAGAAGAGCGCTACCACACGTCGATCGGCAGCGTGTACATGGCCGTTGAAAATTTGAATCTTGCGTGCGTCGCTGAGGGATTAGGTTGCTGCACGATGGGCGCGCCTCTCGAAATCAAACAAGAGGTTGATCAATTTCTTGGTGTCGATAAGCTCGCCGAGCACCAGGCCGGCCAGCTTGAGCTTCTTTGCGGTGTCGTGCTCGGCTGGCCCGATCACGATCCGCCAAAAGCTGCACGGCAAATCGATGACCGAATCGTCTTCAGCTGATTGGCGCGACCAGATTGACGCTATCGAAGCAGCATGCTCGCGCTAAATTTTTATGCGAGCTTCGCGATGAAGCTAAGATTGCGACCGGCGTTGGCACCGTTTCGTCGAAATGACGACCATTCAGACGACGAAAGAGTATCGATTTCACCGCACGTATCGATCGCTGAATCCGGTATCAGAAACCCCTTGAGTTGAGCCCGGACAATCGCTTCGAGGCCGACGAGACGTTTCGCATGATCCTCCGGATGCGGCAGAATGACGTCGGAAAGATCGGTCAGACCAGCGCGTAGCGCGGTAATTTTAAGTTCTCGCGCGACGTCGAGGCCGACCGCGAAGCTTTGTTGACGGATGTGAGGTCCGATCGCGACGTGCATGCGAGTTGGAGCATACCCGCGTTCAAGTAGCGCCCGCACAGACTTTGTTACGATGTCGCTGTTGACCCCTCGCCAACCCGCGTGAATCGCGCAAACCGCGGGCTTCTTATCTCTGGATGCGCAACCGATTAAGACGGGAACGCAATCGGCTGACTTGATGAGCAGACCCAGCTGCGGCTGGGTTGTGAAATGCGCATCCGCTTCGATCAAGCCGGCATTGGGATTCGCGAGGTCGACCGCCTGATTCGATTCAACAATTTTGTCGGAATGAATCTGTTTAAGATTGGCCCACGTTAAATCTGGAAAACCTTTGACGAGCTGTTCGAACGACAGCTCTTTTTTTCCGTAGCCGAATAAAAACGGACCGACGGTTCGAGTTAGAAGCGGCAGCGCGATATGATCGGTGAACTCCGAGTTAAGCATCGGTGTCCTCGTCTTGGCCTATCTGTGCACCGGCGGGGCTGCGGCGAATCAGCGGCCATGCGTATTCGTCAGCGGGGCGTTTTTCGAAGCGTTCAACGACACGAGTGTCATCGAAGGTCGGAAACCCGCAATGATCAATGAGCGGCCGAAGGTCTGACGGCCATTTCGATTTCAGCCGAATGAAGTCACCAGCCGACGGGTGATAAAAACCAAGTTCGAAAGCGTGCAACGCAAACCGAGGCATCGATGTGATGAGCTTTCGCAGAGCTACGGACTTGAGTCCGTTTGTGCGGCCGTCGGCACCATAGGTGACATCGCCAACGACCGGGTGACCGGCCTCTTTGACGTGAACTCGAATTTGGTGTGTGCGCCCGGTTTCGAGTTTCAGTTCGACGAGGCTTAGGCCCGAAGCGTGAGTTTCGAGCGTACGATAGTGCGTGATGGCGAACTTTGCACCGGGCACTTCACCAACCGAGGTCGACCGCCTTCGGTCATCGGGATGTCGCTGCAGATAAGATGTGACCGTGCCACTGGAAGGTTTCATTTCACCGAAAATCACAGCTCGGTAAATCCGATGCGTGATCTTATTCTGAAACTGCAAAGCGACTTTTCGCTGTGCGATTTCATTTTTTGCGACAACGATTAAACCGCTGGTGTCTTTGTCGAGGCGGTGAATAAGTCCGGGTCGCATCTCGTCGAATCCCTGCGAAAGTTCTTTTGTGTGGTTCAGTAGCGCATTGACCAGAGTATCTTGGGCGTGTCCGTAAGCGGGGTGAACAACGAGGCCAGCGGGTTTGTCGACGACGATCAAGTCGGCGTCTTCAAATGCGATCTCTAGCGGAAAATCGTAGGGAACAAGTGTCTCTTTCGGAATGAACGGTACGTGAATCTGAAATTCTTCGCCGATCTTTACGATGTGAGACGGTTTTACGGGCTGGGCTTGACCGTCGGCGCCGACAAGAAAAATTAAGCCTCTTGCCAAAAGTCGCGACGCTTGCGACCGCGTCGCAATGACTTCGACCGAAGCTAAAACTTTATCGATTCTTTTTCCGTGCGCGGTCTCGTCGATCGTAAGACGATGCGGGTGAAATTCTTCCCCAGGAAGGCGCGGAGGCAGTTCGATCAACGTCAGGAACCGTACTTCGACGCATATTTTTCAGACGCCTTCGCAAGACTCATGTAACTCGTTACCACTTTTTGCTCGTCAATTCCCAGCTGGCGGCCCATTTGAACGAGAAAGCCGCGCAGAAAAACTGGTGCGGGCAAATTTTTAAAGTCGTTGGATTCAAGAGCAATCAGGTAGGTTTTGCCAATTCGCGATGCGACGCTTAGTTTTTCAAGCGACACTTGTTTGTAGACGCGCACGCGCTGCAAGAACGGACCATCGAATTCGGTGCGTGCAGCGATTTCGGCTTCTATCGCTGCATCAATTTTGTATGTTCCAAGAGGGCATTTGCCGGTATCTGGGGGCATCAGCGGAATATCAGATTCAAGTTTACGAACGGTAAAATCAGAATTCGTCACGAGAATCGATTCTCGTTTTCCCGCTGCAGTCGCCGGAGCTGGATCTGTCGAGTTCGACCGTGGGGGCTCGATCAGAGTATTGACCTCAATGGGCCTCGAATAAGTCGGGATTGGTTCTGATTCATCGAACGAGCCTGGAATTGAGGGGTCAGGCACCATGAAATCAGGAAGCGCGTCGTGCGTGTCTTGAACAAAGCCGGCCGAAGGCGCCGCTTGGCGTGGAACACTCGAAAGTGCCGCTCGCGCCGGGCTCGATTTCTGTAGCGTATCGTCGTAATTTCGTCGCAGACCGTGATTGCCGAGTACCGAGTAAGCCTCTTCGATGAGCTTTAAAAGGTCGCGTGCTTCGTCGCGGGTAAACATTGAGTACAAGGCCGGATTGTCTTGAGCATACGTCGCTTTGGCGCGCGTATAGGCCTTGTGAACCTCGTGTTGTGGCGCATCGTACGCCACTTCGAGCACTTCGTAGTAATTTACGTGGTTCTTCGTCCCGAGCATTCGATCCTCGCTCATTATCCTCGCTCTTAGATGACAGCGCGAAGCGTGGTCGGATTCAACAGGTTCTTTGTAATCCCGAGGAACTGGCCGACGATACTTGAGTACGGATACTCGATCACTAAGGGGCGACGCTTTCGCAGCGACTGCCACACAGCGTTATCATGATCGATGTAGCCAACGTAGTCGGACTCGATACCAAAATACTTTTTGCACACGCTCTTCATAGAGTGACCAAGTTCGATGTCTTGCCGTGTGCGAACCTGATTCAACAAAAGCTGCATGTTAAAATCCGCAATTTTGTCGTTGAGACGCGCGCCCGCCTGCGGGTTTGTTTCAGAAATGTGGCGAATAAGATCGGCCGGACTTTTGATTCCAAGCTGATTCTTCGAATCCATCGCAGTTTCGATCAAATTTTGAATACCAAGTTCAGATTCGGCGAGACGCAGCTTGCGATAAAAACTCGATTTCATAAATCGGTACGCATTTTCGATCGACGTGGGTTCAGGTGTTACCGCGATAATTTTTTGATCAGCGGCAAGAAAGAAGTCGAGAGTGTTCTCGCTTGTGCCGGCGCCCAGATCGAGAATGACATACGGAGTTTGAATCGTACGAAGTGCGCGAATCAGTCGTTGTTTATTGTCGCGATCAAGGTCCGCAATGTTGAGTGCATCGTTGAATCCGCTAATAAAATTAAGGCCAGGAATTTCTGTCGCTGCCGAGACCTGCGAAATATGTTGCGCGCGCCCTGAAATAAAATCCGACAGGGTTTGCTGCGGAATTTTTAGTCCAAGGCATGTGTGCAGATTCGCGCTGCCAAGATCGAGATCGACGAGGGTGACGGATTTACCCATTCGTGCGAGGCAAATTGCGATCGACGAGCTGATAAAACTTTTGCCGATTCCGCCCTTACCACCGCCGACAGCCCAAATCGTTGCAGGCATTCCAGATTTTGCCGGGCCCTTCGGATTTAATTTGAATGGATTCGGTGTGTTGTTATCGTTCATCCCAACTTCTCTTCGGCGCCACTTCCCCGAATATAAAGAGGTTGTGTCGTCTGCCAGTGAAACATTCGGACTAACGCCGAGGGTTCGACGTCTTTTGACTTCTCGCGTATGAATCGAGCTGCGAGTCTTGCGACCGAAAGTGCGTGAGGAAAGTCCAGGTGAACGGATGTCACGCGATGAACGACAAGACCTTCGGCTTGCAACTGGGGCGCGAGTACGTCGGCCGCTTCGCCAACCAGAGTGATCGATCGCTTTAAATTTTTGAGGCGAAGAATCAAGCTTCGCACGTCGAAAGCGGCAGGGTCTGTGAGCATCGAAATGGCATTGTCAGCGGGTGAATCGATTTCCCACGCAGCAAAATAGAGCCCCATTTGTGCATTTAGGACAGCGACGATGGCGCTCGCGCGCGGAGTGACGTCAGCACTTCGCGCCGCGATGATGAGCGCATCGGTCGTGCGAATCGGTACAAGTGCTCGATTCGTGCTCCACGCGATCGTGCGGGCGGCGTTGATACCAACCCGAATTCCAGTGAAACTGCCGGGGCCGACCCCGACGGCGAGAGCATCAATTTTGTTCCAGCCGCCCGCAACCGCAACCGCATCTTCGATTGCAGCTGTTGCGACTTCACCGTGGCTTCGACTGCGAACCCATTCGTTATTGGCGAGTACCTTTTCGTCAGTTTGATCTGGTGAAAAGAGAACGGCCACCGAGCCGGCGGCCGTGCAAGTTTCGATGGCTAGAATCGTCGGAACGATCACTTAAACCAAATACGAGAAACGTCGTTGAACAAAGCAAACACCATCAGGCCGACCAAGAGTGCGGCACCGATGCGTTGGGCGAATTCCATCTTTTGCATCGAAAGCGGGGCACCGCGCACGGCTTCGATTGTGTAAAAGATCAGATGTCCACCGTCGAGGACGGGTACAGGCAGCAAATTCAAGATGAAGAGGTTGATCGAAATCATCGCCATCGCGAACAGAAAATCAGATGCGCCGCGACCCCACGAAGTTTTCGCCATTTGGCCAATCGACAAGAATCCGCCGACGTTCTTAGATGAAACTTCACCTTGGAAAAGTCGAACTAAACCCATCATGACTTGGCCTGAAGTTTCAGCGCTTCGTACGATGCCGCGTTCGACGGCTTCAAGAATATTTCCAGTCGTCAAATCGACCGTTTTAACGTTGTCATCGATGATCATCGGACGAATACCGACTTCGAAGCGAGATTCTTCTTGTCCGTTTCCGTTCATCCGCTTTTTCACATTCGGAACAACCGAAATTTCAACAGGCTTCGAGTCGCGTAAGACTGAAAATTGAAGTGACGAGTCGCCTTTGAAAGTACGAATTGCCGACATAACTTCTTCAAACTTCGCGACGGGTTTGCCATCGATTGATTGAAGCAGGTCTCCGGGCAGCAGACCGGCCTTCATCGCCGGTGAACCCTTTTCGACCGAAGCCAAATACAGCTCGGGATCATCGAAACCCATCGCTTTAAGCGCGTCTAGGCCCGTCTTTCCCTTGGCTGACGCGGGTACTGCAACCTTGAATTCAAGAGTCTTCGGTTCACTTCCTTCATTCAGAAAGCTTTCCAGAAGACCGCGCTGAACCGTGATGGTCACTTCGGACTGATCGGCAAAGGTGCCTGCAGCAACCAACAGTTCGCGCCACTTCTGGAGTGGCGTCGCACCGATTTTTGTAATCGTGTCCCCGGTGCGAAGTCCGGCCTTTCCCGCGGGACCTTCAAGCGAAGAGACCGCGATTGTCGAAGAGCGCGACATGAATGACAAGCCTTCGATACCGCCGACTTCTTTCTTGAAGCCCAGTATAAACGGGTTCGGAATAAGCTTCGGCACGGCACTGACGACTTCGACGTTACCGTCGGCGCGTTGCACGCTGAAGTCTAATTTCGAATCGGGATTTGCCTGAATGACCTTGTCGACTTCAGTCCACGTCGCGAACTTTTGAGTTTTTCCGGTGGGTTCGTTGACAGATAGAAGAGTGTCACCTGATCGAAAGCCAGCCGCTGCGGCCGCCGATTTTGGTTCGATGTCACCGAGTCCGGGAAAAATCGCCTTCTCGCCAATCATCGAAATCGCAGTATAGAGAAGGAAGGCGAAAAACAAATTCATCAGCGGGCCTGCAAGTACGACAGCGATTCGCTGTCCAACGGGCTTGTGTAAAAATGAGGCCTGGCGGTCGGCATCACTGATATCAGCCGAAGGATCATCGCCAAACATCTTTACGTAACCGCCAAGTGGCACGGCCGAGATGCAGTACTCGGTATCGCCCCGTCTAAAGCTGACGAGCTTTTTTCCAAAGCCGAGACTGAAGACTTCGACCCGAACCTTATAATATTTCGCGACGAGAAAGTGTCCAAGCTCGTGAACGAAAATCAGAACCCCGAGCATGATAATAAGCGGTACGACATACGAGAATAAATTCGCCATGCACCTATAATAGACGCACCGGGCAGGGTGCTCCAGCCCTTTTCGTGGACCTTGTCGAATCTCAGCAATTTCTGATCGTATCAAATCGGTACGAACCCTGAAGCGCTGCGCCTTTCTCGACGAAAGGTGGGGGCCTGTCTAAAATCAGGCTCGGGACCGAATCAGACTAGAAAACTCGGCCTGTCATAAAAGAAACCAAGCTAAAGTAGACTGGCGCCGCGAAGAGAACACCGTCGAGCCTGTCGAGACTTCCGCCGTGACCTGGCATAATCGAGCCCGAATCTTTCACATCAGCGACCCGTTTCAGCATCGACTCGTACAAATCACCAATTTGGGCAAATGCGCCAGTGATCGTCGCCGCAGCGATCATGAGCCATGAAGACGCCTCGGGCGGAAGGAACTGGGCAATGACAACCCCGGCCAGGGCCGAGCCGAAGAGGCCGCCGATTGCGCCTTCGACTGTCTTTTTGGGGGAGACCAGTTCGAACAGCTTGCGGCGGCCGAAAAATCGACCCGTGATGTAAGCCATGGTGTCGCCAGCGAAAACGATCAAGAGTAACCCAAAAA
>JALHOI010000051.1:10876-11680 GCA_022843085.1 Pseudobdellovibrionaceae bacterium | reverse complement strand
AACTTCTCGCCGTTTTTGACGAGACGCAGGTATTCAACCAGGGGCTCGCCGAAATTTCCGCCGAGCCACGTTTGAACGCCAGACTCTTTTAAGAAGAGTTCGACCAGTTTGCACGTCGTCGATTTTCCGTTGGTACCAGTTACGGCGACGATTGGCTGTTTGATAAACCAAGTCGAAAATTCGAATTCGCCGGTGACAACGACTCCGTTCGAACGCGCGTATTCGAAGATCTTAAGATTGGGCGGAACTCCCGGCGAAAGAATGATGCAATCTTGAGCCAAGAACACCTTCGGGCTGTGGCCGCCAAGATCAAGCTGAACGTTCAAGCCTTCAATTTGCTCGAGCGACGTTGCAAGTTCGGGCTTCGATTTGTGATCCGACACGGTCACTTGGGCTCCGCACTCGGTTAAAAAATGCGCAAGACTGACACCACTGCGAGCCAGACCAACGATCAAGACACGTTTGCCTTCAAGATCTTTGAATTCAGTGAAAGGCGGCGGTGTTCCTGACGACGGGGGCATTGGGGTTTGGGCCATGGGTATTGAGTACTCCTAGTTCAGTTAGCGTAATTTGAGAGTTGCGAGGCTCAGAATCGCGAGCAGTATCGAGATGATCCAGAAGCGCACGATGATTTTAGTTTCGGTCAGACCTTTAAGTTCGAAGTGATGATGAATCGGCGCCATGCGAAAAATTCGGCGGCCCGTAAGCTTAAACGAGATTACCTGCGTAATCACCGAAAGCGCCTCGACGACGAAGACGCCGCCCAAAACAATCAAAACGATTTCATTCTTGGTGAGTACCGCG
>JALHOI010000051.1:0-10866 GCA_022843085.1 Pseudobdellovibrionaceae bacterium | reverse complement strand
CGCGAGAATCCCTAAGAATCCGCCAATCGACAAAGACCCGATGTCGCCCATGAAAACTTGCGCAGGATAGGTGTTGAACCACAGAAAGCCGAGACCTGCGGCGACCATCGCGCCCGCGAGAGGAACAAGCTCGCCGGCTCCTGAGATGAAGGGAATCTGAAGGTAACTTGCGATCGCAGCATTTCCAGCGACGTAGGCGAAAACTCCGAGCGTCGCAGCGGCGATTATAACGGGAACAATCGCAAGCCCGTCGAGGCCGTCGGTGAGATTCACGGCATTTGCGCAGCCCGTGACGACAAGTGCGCCGAAACCGACGTACCACCAGCCGATGTCGAGAGCGACCGTCTTAAAAAACGGCACGGTCACAACTGTTGAAAAACCGGTAAAGTGAATCAGCGCGGCAATGACCGAGCCCGCAATCAAAAACTCGGCACCGAGTCGAAGTTTTCCAGGTAGTCCCTTCGTATTCTTTTTTCGAACCTTCAGCGAGTCGTCGACGTAACCGATGTAGCCAAAACCCAGAGTCACGATCAGCGTTGCCCAAACGAGAGGATGAAGCACGTTGACCCAAAGTAGCGCCGGAACAAGAAGTCCGACGAGAATCAGAGCGCCACCCATCGTTGGTGTACCCGCTTTTTTATGGTGGGTTTGTGGCCCGTCCTCACGAATCGACTGGCCGACCTGACGGTTGACAAGACCGCGAATAAATCTGGGCCCAATCCACAGGCAGAGAAAAAAACCAGTGAAAAACGAAATAAAGGTTCGGAAGGTGATATAGCGGAAAACGTTGAGAAACGAATACTGCTCGGACAACGAATGGAGCCACTGATAAAGCATGGAGGTGGTGTAGCACGTCGTGCGAATTAACCGCAAGAACTATTACGTAAATGCATGATATCTTTGGGTTTTAAGCCAATCCTCAAAGAGCATCCCTCAGACAATGATCGAGGTAGCGCGAGATCGAAAGTGGTTCTTCGCAAACTCGCTCGTAAAGATCTAAAAATGGATATCGCCCCGAAGGGCCAAGAACTTTTTCTTTCCAAAACGTTCCAAATTCAAAAGGTCGCTCGGTCGCCGCAGCGCCAGTTCTTCGCTGAAAAATCTCTTTCATGTTTTCGCACATTACGTCGCCGAGAATATAATTGTGCAAATAGATCGGCGCCGTCGTGTGGTGAATCACGTGGCCCCAAAGCGGCTGATCGGCGTAGGGTTCTGCGCCAAGCATCTCACGGTCAATAGACCATTTAAGATTGTGGATATCGTCGAGAGACTTGATGTTGGTCCGATAAAGTTCTTGATCGAAAATCGTCATCGCCATCGACGTTAGATTTCCTAAATCGCTGATGCGCTTGACCTCGTCAAACGACTTGGCCATCACGTCAACATCTGCGCCCGCGCGCGCAGCAGCCTCAGATTCTGGCCTAAATACCTCTTTTAAAAATTCACGAGAAAATGCGAGGTCGCCGAAAAAGTTTGCGAAACCTTCGGCGACGACACCCGAAACGCCAGAATTCATGGCGTGGTCATCGGGGTCGAGACCAAGAAAGTGCACGCCGTGCGCGGTCTCGTGAAGAAGCACCCAGAAACCCGAGTACCTTGAATCGACATTCGCGAGAACGCGGTTGTCGCGGCCAATCTCCATCGGAAAGCTGAAGCCCCATTCGGATTTATTTTTGCGCGGAAAAATGTCAAATGTGATGTTCAGGTTTTCGATCTCAAAACCGTAGGTCGAAAAAACCTTCGCCATCGGCTTTAAAAAACCGATCATGTCGACTTCAACTTTGTTGTACCGACAGGCCTGGTTTTTCACGAATTCGACGTCCCACGGCATCAGCTCATCAACGCCAAGATGCCGCTGTGCCAATTCATTGCGACGATTTTGGTAACTTTTTGCGCGAGACTGGCAATCGCGTCTCCAGTTAGAAAAGAGGGCGGGGTTTAGCTCTGATTTTTGAAGCTGGTACGAGACAAAATCAGCGGCACCGTTTGCGAGGGCGAACTCTTTACGCAAATCGATGAGTTTCAAAAATCCGGTGTCGAAAAGTTTCTGGTTGATGTTTCGTCGCGCAAGATACGCCTTTTGGCGCACCGAGCGGTCAGGGTTTTCGGTGACAAGCTTTGACCATTCTAAAGCCTGTATTTCACGCCCCTCGACGACCACACGGTTTTTGTTCAAGACCCCCGTCAGCGAGGTTTCAACGTCGTCGATCTCTTTTCTCAGTCGGTCGGCGCGATCTGATAAGTGATGTTCTTGAAACTCGTAATGCATAAGTTCGACTCGACGACGATCATTAGGCGAGAGGTCTTTCTCGCGTGCGTCGCAGACCGCCGCATAATTTGCCTTGTCACGCAGAAACGAGTGCTCGGCTGCAGCCGCTGCCGCGACCCCAAAATCAAGCCCCGTTGTGTAGTGAACCCACGAAACTTCAAGCTGCTTTTTTTTTAGGCCCGCTTGTTCATTCAGAATTTCGCGTAGCCGCGGTAGTTTTGATAAAATCGGCATGACATACCTCGTCTGAAAACTGTCGTTCAAAAATTCCGCGGTAAAAAGTTACTTCTTTTTGAAGTCGAGCGGCTCAAGTTGCTCTAGGAAAACTTCGAGGCTCATTCCGCGCGAACCTTTTATTAAGACGTAATCACCAGGCGCAAGTCTTGAACGCAAGTCGATTGCGACGGTCGGATCATATGAAGCTAAGAAAGTCTTTTTGACGCGGCTCGAATCAGAATTCGCTGCCCCGCTCGTAGAACTTTCGAAGCCGCGGCGAACGGCGTCGTGCGACGGCCCAATGAATATGATTTCGCTAAAACCGCGGCCTTGGAGTGAACGACCAAGTTCTTCGTGCACAGCGACGGCATGTTCGCCCATCTCGCGCATTTCAGCTAAAATGGCGATTCCATTTTTGAAGTTAGACTTCGAAGTCTCGTTCAGCATAAGTTTTGAATTCTCGATCGCAGCCCTCATGCTTTCGGGGTTCGCGTTGTAACCATCAAACAACACACGCGCGCCACTTTTCAAATTCACCCACTGATTACGGCCCCAAGCCGACCGACACTGCGGAAGCGCGCTCCAAATTTCGCTTGGTGACATACCTGCGACTAAGGCGAGACTTGCGGCTGCCATCAAATTGGTGACGTTGTGTTTTCCGAACACCGGTACGACGGCCGAACCTTCGACACCTTTAATGTCACCGACCAAAGTCAGCGATTCAGGCGTCATCTCGGTCACACGAAACGAGATATCACCGGCGCCTCCGGCCTCAGCACCGGACCCAACGCGCACACCTTCGCCGAAAGTCACGACACGGCGACCCTCAACAGCAAAACGAGCCATCATTCTCGCTGTGTGCTCGTTATCGAGATTAAAAATAAATGTCGCGGTTCGCGGCGCATATTCGTAGATTTCGGATTTCGCCAATGCCACGCCTTCGATCGAACCGACGCCCTCAAGATGTCCGCGGCCCACCATCGTACAAACAACGGCGTCGGCCTCAACCATTTTCGACAGCGACTTCAGTTCGCCCAAATGGTTCATACCCATTTCAATCACGGCGACGTCATGGTCAGGATAAACCGAGAGAAGGGAAATCGGAACACCCCAGTGATTATTGAAACTTCCCTTCGAGAATTGAACTTTGAACCGAGTCGCGAGTAACGCCGCGACAAATTCTTTGGTCGAAGTTTTGCCGTTGGTACCCGTGATTCCAAGTATCATCGCGCGGCATTTGTGCCGCCAGTGTTTGGCCAGGGCCTGAAGCGCAACGAGGGTGTCTTTCACGTTGATCACGGCTATCGGCATTCCGGTTTCGCGTGCCGTCGTTTCACAGGCCTCGACTTCGTCTTGCGTGAGCTCGCGATGTAGAAGTAATCCGGCTGCGTTCATTTTGACTGCGCCCTTTAGAAAATCGTGAGCGTCGTGCGCGTCGCCCTTGAGTGCGACAAACACAAGACCCGACAGGTCGACCCGCGAATCAGTTCCGACTCCTTTAAAAGCGGTATCGTTGAGCCCGCCTGCGCCGATGAGCTTCAGTTTACCATCGACGCTCGCCGCGAGCTCTTGCGCTGAAAGATTCCATTTCGAGCGTAGATCGGTCATTTGATCAATCATGGGACTCCTTCAAAATATCGCGGACCACTTGCACATCCGAAAACGGAATTTTCAAGGTACCAATCGTTTGGGTCGCTTCATGCCCTTTACCAGCAATTAGAATCACATCACCCGACCTCGCGATTTCGACGGCTCGTAAAATCGCCAGCCGACGATCGGCAATTCGCTGAACTTTGTTTTTTTCTGAAGGCGTCACCGCGGCCATCGCGTCATCGAGTATTTTCTCTGGATCCTCGGTGCGCGGATTGTCAGACGTTGCAACGACGAAATCCGAACCGTCGAGCGCCGCCCGCATCATGAGTGGGCGCTTGCCCCGGTCGCGATCACCGCCACAACCGAAAATAGTGATGATTTTTGCTGAAGCTGCCGGTCGGTTGTCTGCGCGCGCGGCGGCTCGTACGTCTTCGAGAAGCTTCAAAATTGCCCTCAGCGCATCGTCGGTATGCGCATAGTCGACGAAGACGTGAAGCCCGCGCGAGTTTTGTACACTTTCAAGGCGACCACTGACGCCACGGATTTTTTCCACCGCAGCTGCTACAAGATCTTCGGCGAGCCCCGCAGCAAGACCGGTGGCGTAGGCGCACACTGCATTTTGAACGTTGTGTCGCCCCGCCATTGCAAGTTTCAAACGTCTTTCCCCGTGCGGTGTCCGCAAAGCTACAGCGACGCCGTCAAAGCCCGGCTGCTGCATCTTGAATTCGAAGTCAGGAAGAAACCCCGGTGCTGCGCCCTCTTCTCCAAACGTCCAAACAACTGGTTTTCCAGAGGCTTTCAGACGAATCGCAGCCCGTTGAACCCAGCTATCGTCGATGTTTAGAAGAGCACGCGTCGTACGTTTCGAAGACTCTCGAAGAAGCTCTGTAAAGAATCGCAATTTTGCTTCGAAGTAAGCTTCGGTTGTTCCGTGGTAGTCGAGGTGGTCGCGCGTGAGATTCGTAAATATTCCGAGATCGTAGTCGACGGCGTCGACCCTTCGTTGATCAAGGGCGTGGCTTGTGACTTCAAGTGCGACGCCCCTCGCACCCAGGTCAATGAAGTCTCGAAGTCGCCTTTGAAATACGAGAGGGTCGGGGGTCGTCCGGTCCGTCGGCCACACGTGAGAGCGAAAATGGTGATCGATTGTGCCGATGACGCCAGTCGGTATTCCCCCGTGATTGAGAACGGATTCGATCATGTGAGTCGTCGTCGTTTTTCCGTTCGTCCCTGTCACACCAACCGTGAAAAGGTCGCGCGAAGGGCGCCCGCTCAAAAGTGACGCAAGTCTTGCTAACTCGGCGCGCGACGACGAAACCACGCGTACGAACCCCGTAAATTCACGAGGTACGTTCAGCCGGTCTTCCACCACGAGCGCCGTGGCCCCCGAGGCAACAGCCTCACTCAAGAATTTGTGACCGTCAGTTTGAGTGCCGCGAATCGCAACGAAAATTGACCCTCCGTGTGAGGGCTTTCGAGACGAAAGCTGGCGTGTGTCGAACACGATGCTCGAAATCTCGCTGTCGTCGCCTTCTACAAAAAAATCTTTCAGTCTCACCCGCAGATTGTCAGACTCGGCGCCAATTTTGGCAAGCACGTCGCGAGGGTCGCCCCGGCTGATTTGAGTTTCCGATTTACGGCGTGAACGTGAGTTCGAGGTCGATCTTGCGACCCTTTGATTCAACCCATCGCGATCCGGGAGGCAAACTTTGTTTTGTGACGAAACCCTGGCCGCGCGGAGAAACTGAACGCCACGATATTCCGTTTGAACCTAACGATTCCATCGCTTCTCGAAGACTCAATCCAAGAACGTCAGGTACGACTGAACCCGACGTGTCCTCAGGCTTTACCAGATCATTGAAGCTCGCAATGGCGGTGTTCGCGATGTCTGCAAAGGGCACGTGTGTACTTTGAACTTCTTCGGCCGCAAGACCGCGCTCGGCGCGCCAGGCCAGCGCCTCGGCCTTCGGGTTGCGAGCTTTAAAGGCTGCGTCGCTCGCGATGACATTTTTCGCCGATATCAAGACAGGCGAAAGCCCCGCGCGCGAAACCGCAAACCGAGCAATTCTAGAAAAAACAGGCGCAGCAACGGCGCCGCCGTAATAATTTTTCTGGGGCCTATCTAGCGAAACAAAAATAACGAACTTGGGCTCGTTCGCAGGTAGGAAACCGGCGAAGCTCGAAATATAAGCCCCAGCTTCATAACCTCGTCCATTTTCGAGCACGCGCTGGGCCGTGCCCGTTTTACCGGCCACGGGAAATCCAGGCACCCGAGCATTCGTGCCAGTGCCTTCGCCGATCGTCGTTGCAGAAAGCATCAGCCTGACTTTCGAGGCCGCCTCGTCTCCGAGCACTCGACGAATTGACTTCGGCTTTCCTTCAGTGATCGTGCCCGTTTCTGGATCTCGAATAGACTTCAGAATGTACGGCCGCTTCAGCCACCCGCCGTTGGCAAGCGACGCGTACGCATTTGCGACCTGCAGAGCTGTCGCCGAGATTCCGTGGCCGAACGACACGTTCGCCAAAAGGTGATCGCGCCACGGGAGAGGAAGCAAGACTCCGCGCGCTTCGCCTGGCAGGTCAACGCCACTCTGTTCGCCAAAACCGAAACGTAGGTAGGTTTGGCGCAACTCTTGTTCGCCGACGATCTGAGCAATCTTTGTCGAACCGACGTTTGATGAGTAAGCCAAAGCCTCGGTGGCAGTGATCCAGCCGAAATTGTGTTTCGTATCGGCCTCGCGAATAATTCGTTTCCCGATCTTGTAAGAACCGTTTTCGCCAAAAACTTTTGTGTTCGGCTCGATCATTTTTCTTTCAATCGCGGCCGCCATTACAAAAGTTTTCATCGTCGAACCCGGTTCAAACATATCTGTGATAGCTCGGTTTCTGCGGTGTTCGGGCTTGGCTTTACCGCCTTCGTTTGCATTGAAGGTGGGAAGAGTCGCCATTGCGAGAATTTCAGATGTCTGTGCATCTAAGACGATCGCTGTTGCTGCGCTCGCCTCATGTTCGACGATCGCTTCGTGCAATTCGCGTTCGACAAAAAATTGTAGGTCGCGGTCTATTGTCAGTTGAATCGATGCGCCGTCGGGCGCCTCGGTGAACAGTTGACCATTCATTAAAAGTGGACGACCACGCGCATCCTTTTGAAACGCGACTTCCTTTCGTGCCCCAGACAGCGTCTCGTTTAATCGAAGTTCTAACCCTTCAAGACCGCGACCTTCTTGGCCGACGAAACCCAGTACATTGGCCATCAGTTTTTCGTTCGGGTACACGCGCTTCGGTTCGTCGATAAAGCCGAGACCCTTAATTTTCAGCTTCTGAATCGCAAGTTTATCTCGCAGTTCCATTTGACGCTCGATCCAAACGAAACGCTTTTTGCCACCGCGAATACGTTCATAGATGACCTTGGCAATTCGTTTTTGTTCGTAAGTGCGGCGCGAGGGGTGAAAAATTTCGGCAAGTTGGCGCGAAACTTTTTTCGGATCGCGAATAAGTTTAGGGTCAGCAAATAGCGACCAGGCCGTCGCCGACGCCGCAAGCTCGTTACCATTTCGGTCTAGAATATCGCCGCGTCGATGCCCCAGTGTGATTGTGGTTTCAAACTGTCGACGCTTCAGCGCCTCAAGTCGCGCGTTGGGAATGAGCTGTATCCAAGCAGCACGAAATACGAGAATCGTCCATAAACCGATGAACGCCACAAACAGCATGAGAAGTCGCGATTGATGTCGTTTCACTGTTCTAGAGCTACTCCATTTTCAGTCATCTGAATAATCTGGCCCTTTTCAGCGCGTCGAAGCGTCAATCGGCTTTCTGCAACGAGGGCCAATCGTTCGGGACGAGTCGCTTTGGCTAAACGAATGACAGCGTCCCTTTCAAGATCTCGAAGCGACCGCTCTTCGCGGGAATACTTAAGAACACTGTAGCCAAGCCGACGGACTTCCATCTTCGAAAACGCGATCGTAAATAGTGCCAAGGCTGCGATTGCAACGCTGATAAACGGCGCGACGTCCTCCCATCGGAGGCGGGCCGCTTTCAAACCGGCATGAACAGTCCCGTCACTCGCAACCCAGTTCGCTGTTTCCCTGATCGTTTCTCGTCTGGTCTCTTTTTTCGCTTCTTTTCTGGCTTCTTTTCTGTAGCTTCGCTCGTTTTTTTCAATCATCGTCGCGCTCGTCGTGACGAGTTTGTGCAAGATGCGCATATTTATTTTTCGGACCTTTCGATTCGCCGACCTTGTAGCGACGGAATACGCGAAGCTTCGCGCTTCGTGCACGTGGATTCACGCTCGTCTCAAGAGCCGAGGGCTTGATGGCCTTACGTCTGACATTTTCTCCGAAATTCGACCCGAAGAGTTCCTCTTCCTCAGCGACCCGAAAGAGATTTTTCACAATTCGGTCTTCGAGCGAGTGAAACGTGATCACGGCAAGGCGGCCGCCGGGTGCGAGAAGTTTTAGCGCCTCAGGTAGCGCTTTCGCGACAACATCGAGCTCGCGGTTCACTTCAAGTCGAAGCGCCATGAAGTATTGAGTCGCGGGGTGAAACCCCTTTTTTGCCCATCCGTCGACACGCTCGATGAGACCAGCCAATTGTTTCGTCGAGGTAAAAGGGGCCACAGCGCGGTCGTTTAAAATTGCACGCACCACCTTAAATGGGTACTCGACTTCTCCTTGCGCAATGAAAACTCGCGCTAGATCTTGCTCGGCCCACTCATTGACAATCTTTGCTGCGGTGAGTTCGAGACGATCGTCCATTCGCATGTCGAGCGGACCATCATTGTAAAACGAAAAACCCCGACCAGCGACGTCGAGCTGCGGTGACGAAACACCAAGATCGAACAACATGATTTCAAAGCCCTCGCTTGCGATGGCGTTCATTCTCGCGGCAGCCTCATGCATGTTTTCGAAATTTGCGCGAACCAAAGATAGACGACCGCAGGCGATTTCTACCGACAAATTATCTTCGCCGAATTTGATCGCGTCGTGGTCTTGATCAAACGCGATCATTCGCAAATCAGCGTTCGCCCTTAGAAGTTCGCGAGTGTGACCGCCGCGACCAAAAGTTCCATCAAACCCGGTTCGGACAGGTCGTCCCAGATCGCTCGCTACGCCGGCCGCCTGCGCAAGAACTTCTTCAAGCAACACGGGTAGATGGCCTGCGCTTTTCATCGACTCTTCGATCAAGTTTCGTTTCCTTCGCTCGAAGAAACTTCAAGACTCGCGACCTTCTGAAGCGTCTGGTCGAAGTCCGCAATCATTTCTCCAAATAGAGTCTCCCACAACGGTTGCGACCAGACTTCGAATTTGTCACCGAGCCCGACCAGCACCGCTTCGCTTTCGAGCTGCGCGAATTTTCGCAAACCTGACGGCAGCAACATACGACCCTGGCTATCGAGCTCGACCACTTGCCCACCCGAAACATAAAAACGTTCGAACGCCTGCACGTTGGCATCGAGCTGTGGCAGGCGACCAATCCGATTTTCTAATTTTTCCCAGCTACTAAGCGTGTAAACGTGCAGTGCATTGCGCCCCGTTAGGCGGTGATTGGTAATGACAAGCTGCCGTGAGAGGCGAAGTGCCGGGGGAAGAGATAGTCGGCCTTTGGGATCTATCTTCACATCAAATCGGCCCCGAAAACGAGGCGTACTGCGCGAGCCAGAATTTGACTTCATCCTGAAGTCTCCCCATGAACGAAGCGCCCATCCGTGGACATCTTCAAACTATTTTCAATTCAGGCCAGTTTCATTTCAGGCTATTTTCAGGCCAGTCTCCGGCCGTTCTCCGGCCGTTCTCCGGCCGTTCTCCGGCCGTTCTCCGGCCGTTCTCCGGCCGTTCTCCGGCCGTTCTCCGGCCATTTCAGCACGAAGTGCCACGTTTTGCCACTTTATGCCACGCTCTTAGGATAGGAGGACCAGGGTTCTACGTCAAGAGCCGGAATCTGTTTTGGCCTTAAAATGAGGCATGTTATCCTTAAAGTAAGGAGATCTTCGGACGTGAGTGACGCGCTAACAAACTGCCCGAAATGCGGATTCAACCAGCCTGTCGATCAGTATTGCGCAAACTGTGGTATCGATATGCTAGCCGCGAAGCGTCGATCGGCCTCATCGATTTCGGGACTTTTAAAGAAGCCCGGCGTCATCGCCGGGCTTGCAGTTCTGGTCGTTGCGTTGACATTCGGAGCGTCAAAAATAGCGCGGCGCGCATCGCCGGTTGAGCCAAATCAGATTTCAAGCCTCGCCTCTGAAGCCGTCAACAGCGAAACCGCCGAAAAAACAACCTTGGAAGCCGAGTCTGACAATTCTTTTCGACCCGAATTTGAGACCTCGAACCAGGTTCCCCCGGCCGTCGCATTTGAAAGTGCCACGTCAGCGGCCGCAGATTCGTCAATTCAGACCGCAGCGAGAATTCAAACGCAGTCCCTTTCGAACGAAGTGTACGAAAACGAGGCCACAGCAAACAAAGGCGCCGCTTCGAAGGTCGATGCCGAGCTGATGATCGCATTCGCCTGGACCGAGGTCTCTCGCGAATGGTTGCAGTCGATGGCAGCCGCTGAACCAGGTCTTCACACCCTACCTGATCTCGAAGAACGACTGCGAGCTGCGCCCGGCGCATACCGAATTCTCGAAGTCTCAAGACATACTTTCGGTGGCGAAGCGACCTCAGTTTCGCTTCCGGGCAGCGCTGGTCGAAGTGGCCTCAAAATCGAACTTTCAGGTCTTTCGCCGAACAACTTCGCCGGATCGGTACAATTACTTAACGAGCGACGCGCACCCGCAGCCGATTTGCTTT
>JALHOI010000050.1:8593-11755 GCA_022843085.1 Pseudobdellovibrionaceae bacterium | reverse complement strand
TCGAAACCTCGAAGAAGAATTGGGTGTGGGTCGCCTCGATCGCGGCGCGCGGCATGCGCGGCCTACCGTTCAAGGGCAGCTGCTGTATGACTACGCTCGTCGCATCATTCAACTGACCCAGCAAGCGCAGGCCGCGATTCAGACGATGGCTGAAGGTGTTCAGGGGCGACTTCGCATCGGAACATTAAACTCACTCGGTCTACAGCTGGTCGCGCCAAGCGTTGCGACCTTATTGAAGCATCACAACCGCGTTTCGATTGAACTGACTTACGAAGATGTCGGCGAGATTTTGAAGTCGGTTGGCCAAAACGAGCTCGATATCGCAATCCTTCCCGAGATTGGCGCGGCTCAAGCCAGTTCGCTCGGACTTCAAGGGCGGCCCTTACATAAAGATGAAATGTGGCTTGTGGCCTCTGGAAAAGATCCGTCGCTGCCCGAGGAAATTCGCTTCGACCAGCTCGATCAAAGACCTTACGTGCGTTTGACTGAGCGCTACGAAGGCTTCGAGCAAGGTTTTGAAGCCGCACAAAAACGCACGGGCGTCAGTCTTAACATCGTGTTTCAGTCGAACAACGTGGGAACTTTGAAACGTGTGATCGAAAATGGACTTGGGTGGGGTTATCTTCCGGCGCACGCGGTTCGAAAACAAGTGCGCATGGGTCGTTTGACTCAGATTCAAGTCACCGATTTAAAGCACACAACGAATGTGGTTTTCTATGCGCGCGACACGTCGCCCGCGGCACAACTGATCGACGTTTTTTTTCGAGTTCTTAAGCAAGGCATCGGAACTTGATTGTTCGCTTTGGAAAATTCGAAGTCGCTATCGCCCGCGAGTTCTGAGTCGGCAAAAAATCTGTCCCTGTAAGACGCCGCGATCACTCGGTTGGCACAAGACATCGAAACGGAGCCCAGGAACAACAACAGGCTTCGCCATTCCTTCTGGTTGAGCTTGCTCACGAGATGACTGAGCTTGCGCGAGGTAGGTTGGAGCGACGGTGATCTCGCACGCGCCACCACCCAAGATCACGGTATCGCGCGTCCATTTGACACTTGCGCTGTGGCTGACGCGCGCGCTGTGATTTGAAATTGAGGGCCGAACCGCAGTTTCACGAAGCCCAGCACGCAAGGCTTCGTCGTCGCTAGAAATTTCAAGCTTTGAAGTTCCAAAGCTCATTTGAATTTGAACGCGATCTTCGGTTTTTCCCTCTTCGTATCTGCATCCGTCGCCGCGTTCGCCGCCACCGACAAAAGGATCTCCAGGTACGATTCGAAAAATTCCGGTATTTTCTTTTTGATATTCGCCGGTTTGAGCTTTTGCGATCGACCCGATGGCAATCATAAATGCAACGAGCAGGATCATCGAGAGGCATTGAGCGACGAGTTCGCGAAAAGGACGTCGCGGACTAAAAGTTTGACGACTGGTGGACAAGCGAACCTCGGGAAGTTGAAGAGATTAAGATCTGTACGGCTCGAGTAGCACAGCACGGCTGATGCCGATGGCCAGAACAAACGTACGAAGCTTGTGCCTTAAAGAGCAGTTTCCAGTGGTTTCAATATTTCAATTTGAGTGACACAGCCGGGCGCCCGCGAATGGCTTAATCAGGGACGATGCCCGGGGGACGGTCGATTTGGGCGGTGTTTGGGGTGTGAGAGATCGGGTGTGGGAGCATATTGAGAAGCAGCGCCGGTTAAAGGTGAGTGGGCCAATATCACGGCCACGCGTCCTGGGGTGTGCGCAAGTCACAAGAAACTCAGATGTTATCTCACGACGGCGGTCCCAATCTGTCTTAACTTCGTACCATCGGTCACATCAAAAAATTTTAATGCGGTCGAAGCAAATGTCGAAGTTCAAAAAAATGCCAAAGGATTGCGGCGGGAGCCCTAGAAACACACGAAGAGGTCGCGTTGGTCCGCGGGGCGACCGAAGCTTCCTGCGTTCCGCTCACAAGCAGAACATACGGCGTATCATCGACAAGTTTACCTTCGTCGGTGGGATCAAATTGGTCGCCTATGCAAACGCCGTAAATCGCCTGCATCTACAATTTAAGCTTTCAAACCGATTCGCTTACCGGCCATTCATTCTTGCAATCACGGATTGAGGCGCAGCCGCAAGCTCGGTCGCAGATTCAGACGCGGGCCAAGGAGGCAGGCCTAGCGAGACCAGCTTGAGCAAAACGTGGGGCCTGATGAGAAAGGCCCGCGCGATTTGCGGGGACCACCGAGAGGCTAGAAATCGAGTCTGTCTCCGTTGGTCGGAGACAGAATATTTTGAGGTCATCGCGGCCGCTGAGTTGCTGACGGCCGATCAGCGACACGCGGCCGCGCACCGATTCGCGGTTACTGAACCGTCTCGGGATTATTCATGATCAGAATCGCAGCCATGACCTTCGCGAGATAGTCGTGATCGCCCTCGAAGCCTCGTCCGATAAGAGTCCACGCGTCGCGCGAACCGGTTTTATCGATACCGTTTTGAATACGCTCTTCCCCTGAGTTGTAGGCTGACACTGAAAGCGCCCAATCTTGAAACCGCATTTTATTGGCGACGAGATAGCGCATGGCTGCGTCGGTCAGAATTGGAACGTTCATTCTCTCATCGACGATTTTGTCGACTCGAAGACCAAAGATTCGCGCTGTTCTTGGCATGAACTGCCACAGGCCTGCGGCCGTGCTGTTTGATTGGGTCTCAGCTTGAGAGAGATTCTGATAGCCGCTTTCGATGATAGGCATCGCAATCAATTCGCGAGGAACTCCGTACTTTGCAAGAGCCCTCTCTATGGCTGGTCTTTCGTTTTCCATGCGAGCTAATGCACGACGCATGAATTCGCGACCCTCGGGGGTACCAATGTAGCGATTGAGTTGCCGAAGGACTCGCTCATTCACAACAACTGGGAACTCGCCAGCTGATGAACCCTCTGAAGACGCAGACTGGCGACGTGTCGCCGATTCAGACCTTGCGAGTAGTTTTTCTGCCTGCTGTTGCGAAACGCGTCGATCTTGGACAAGCCCTGTGGCAGCAAAGCTCGTCGCAGTTAGAACTGCGATCATCGCGACTAATCCTGAAATTAAAAATGCTCGTTTCGGTATTCGACTTTCTTGAAACAACATCATGTTGATTCTCCGTTTTAAAAGTGTGCCGCGAGTTTGAAAAGTGAGGCCCGTTGC
>JALHOI010000050.1:0-8583 GCA_022843085.1 Pseudobdellovibrionaceae bacterium | reverse complement strand
AACTTTTGGCGGTTTGCGCCACCTCGAAGAGGCAGCGGGCATAAGCGTGTGCATCGACATGTTTCCGGTCGACCAGAGTCTCGTCACACGCAAATTCTTGAATTTCAGAAATCTCGCGGGCCCAGAGGTGCACAAAGGGGTTCGCGAGGCAAAACAGACGGAGAAACCAGAGTAGATAAACGATTTTCGTATCACCCTGCCGGTGATGCTGAATTTCATGCTTCAACGCGAGCTGATAGAAATGAGGATTGGCCAGTAAGGCTACGGGCATCACAATGTTTGTCTGCAGAGGAAGCCAATAAGAAAACGGTACCGAAATTCGATCATGAACATAAATACGAACCGACGAGATTCGACGGACACAGTGAGATGTTCGGCGAATCTGAATCAATCTTCGAATGTCGCGACAAAACAAACAAAGTCCGACAAACGACACAACGCCGAGACATAGAATTAAAAAGACGGTCACCCGGTGGGTTGAGATTGAAACCGCGAGACTGTCGACCGGCGAAACAAAATAGCCGGGCTGCTCAGTCTCCGCAGAAATTGCCGTTTTTTCGGTATTCGAAAACGAGTCAAATGACGGCGACGACCAAATTTTGGCTGGCGGCTGAAAAAATGGCTGCTTAGGAACTGCGAGCATGGCCATGGGCAAGAGCGCTACAAAACCTAGCGCCAGCGCATGCATTTTCAAGAGAACGCGGTGGCCGCCGCGCGGGGTTGCGAATCGAAACGCAAAAAGAAAAATGCTCGCGATCGCGATCGAAAAATTAACGTTGAGGTAAAACGAAATTGCTGATGCGAGATTCATTTACGACGAGCTTTCGATGACTTCGAACTTTCAGCTTTTTGCAGCAGCTTTCGAATTTCTTCGATTTCCTCATGATCCGCCCCTCCCGAGTCGACAAGTTGCTTGACGAGTGCACTGACCATGGCGACGGGTGCTCCGTCGAACACTTTGTCGACCATGTTCCGCACGGACTTCGCCTCGTATTCGGACTTCTCGATTCGCGGAACGTAAATGTGACCGCGGCCTTCTTTTCGTGCTTCGACAATTTTTTTCTGCTCAAGAATTCGAAGTACTGTTGAAATCGACGTGTAGGCGAGAGCCCGGTCTTTTGGTAGCTGCGCCATGACGTCGTTCACTGAGCCTTGTTTCAGCTTCCAAAGAATCGACATCAGTTCGAGTTCGACTTCAGTCAGTAGTTTTTCAGGACTAGGATCTTTCTGCACAGACACCTCGGAAAAATCGGCTCGTAAAAGCCGGCTCGGTTGAATTCGGCTCGCATGAACTCAAACGATAAACTAAGATCTTAGTTGATTACAACTATACTTTTAGTTACTAGACTCAGGGCGCCAGCACCGCGCACTGGCGTCTGAGACCGGCGATTTTCGCATTCTTCCGCGACACTACCGGTTTCTTTTTTGTTTTTGAAATCCGGTCAGCCACTCGGTTCCGAAGTAGACGAGCGCTGTCAGCGGCAACGCGAAGCCGATGGCCGCCGTCAGGCTCCAACCGCCATTCGCATAAGCCCAGGCCCCGACTGAAGATCCGAAGGCTCCACCGATGAAAATAATCGCGATGTACAAAGCGTTCAGGCGACTGCGATATTTTGCGCGCAGAGAAAAAATCGCGCGCTGACCGAAAACGAGATTTGCGCTCACGCCAGCGTCAAGCAGAATAGCGCTGATAAGAAGTGCGCCAAGAGACCCTTTGGAACCCATCTCGAAGATTTGCGAAATTAAAAATGAAATTGCACTGACCGAGAGGGCGATGGTTGTTCCGGTTCGCGTGTGTCCCCGATCAGCCATTCTTCCAGCGAACGGGGCAGCCAGTGCACCCGCGACACCGCACAGGGCGAACAGTGCAATCTCTGTTTGCGAAAAGCCAAATTTCGAGCTTCCGAGAAGAAGCGGCGAGGCCGTCCAGAATAAGCAGAATGCGCCAAACAGAAACGCCTGGTAAATCGCCCGTCGCCTCAACACAGGGAGGCGAAACGAGAGTTGAACCATTGAAGCCAAAGCCGTTTTGTACGCGAGGCCTTGCGTGGCGGGCTCGCGTACCGGCAAGTAGGCATAGAGTGCGCATCCGAGCGCTGTCATCACGGCGGCCGAAAGATAAAAGACGGCATGCCAGTCGAAGAGGTCGGTAAGGAAACTAGCGATCGGGCGCGAAAGCATGATTCCAAGCATCAGACCGCTTAAGAGATTTCCGACGACGCGCCCTCGTAATGATAGGGGAGTAAAGTGCGCAGTGAAAGGAACAATGACCTGAACAGCCGCAGTACCAAGCCCCAGAGTGAACGCGGCCGAGAAATAAAAGAAGAGCGACGTTGAAGAAGCGACGCCGAGAACTCCGAGTATCGCAAGCGCCAGCATCGAAAGAATTAACCTTCGGTTTTCGACAAAGTCGGCAAGTGGCACGAGTAGCAAAACGCCAAGTCCGTAACCCACCTGCGTGAGCATGACAGTAAGGCCTGCCGCTGCGGCATCGAGTCCCAGCGATTTGCTAATGGGCGCAATCAGGGGCTGAGCATAGTAAAGATTTGCAGCCATCATGCCGACTGCGGCGCCAAGTAGTAGAACGAGTCTACTGGGCAGCGGTAGGGGCGACTTGCTCATTACGGTTTTCCTCGAAGCCCAGACTAAACTACTCGTAGAAGCTTGCGTAGCGTTTCAAACTTTCGGTGATGCTTCCGAAATCTTTGACTCAACCAGTTTGTCGTCGCGGTTAAAGCCGGTATCACTTCTTTTCTCAATGGGTAATTAGTCGCTGGAGAGTCTTGTAAATGGGTAAGTTCGGCTTGCACGCTGTATTCGGCCTCAGAACTCGGCTACCTTGAGCAACGATCTTCGGCCAATGACCAAAAAAAAGGAAGTTTATGATCCATAAAATCGTTTTTCTAACCTTCGCAATTTTCGGTCTGGTATCGACATCTGGGGCAACATCTGGCGCTCGCTCGCCGAGCGCGCCGCCGGTCGAAACGATCTACAAAGTCGACGGGCTTCGCGCTGAATTTTTATTCAACGCAATGAATAAGTTCGAACGAGTCGAAGGCCTTGCCGGAACAGCCGAGTGCTCGATGGGAACCTGCACGACCAAAATGAAGTTCGTCCAGTGTACGAAAAGCATGGAGGACGGACCATCGGAAATTTTTGTAGGCGATTGGAACGTCCCGTATTTGACGTGCTCAATGCTTTCTACGAATCCAGCGGGTGTCTTTAAAAATGTTTCGCTTCATGTAAATGACGGCGTCGGTGAACTGCGCCGAGCTTTAGTCGAAATCACCGGAAAAGAGTGGATCGTTGAAAATGCCAAGTCGGTGACAGTCAAATCAATCGACTGCACGGCGCGTGGCGTGGGCCGAGAGATGAACTCTCTCGAGACTGAAACGACCTTCGACTGCACCATCGTCCGTTAGCTTTTAGGGTACCTGCTTCCCAAAATTGGGAAGCAGGTACCCTAAAAGCTAGAGGCGTTTCAGGACGGCGGTGTAGAAGCCGTCGTAGTTATCTTCGCCGGGCCAGAAGGTTCGGTCGCTTAAAAGTTCGAACTTTGGGAAGCCCGGATCTTTTTCGATTCGGGCTTTGTTGCGTTTTAAGAAGGCGTCGATTTGCCCGCGATTCTCGCTGGGTAAGCACGAGCAGGTGGCGTAGACCACGGTGCCCCCGGGTTTCGCCATCAGCGTGTAATCGTCGAGAATTTCAGCTTGAATCACGCGGAGGCGTTCGAGGTCGGCCATTGCAATTTTCCATTTTTTGTCGGGATTGCGGCGAAGCACGCCTAAACCCGTGCAGGGAACATCAAGAAGAACTTTGTCAGCTGATTTTTCGAGACGCTTGATCACCTTTAAAGAATCAATGACTTTTGCTTCGCTCGTGTCGACGCCGGCGCGAGCGACGCGCCGTCGAAGCTCTTGAAGCTTTCGTTCTTCAACGTCGAGCGAGAGCAGACGACCTTTGTTTTTCATCATCGCGCCGATGGCGAGAGTTTTGCCGCCGGCACCAGCGCACGCATCGATCACCCGGTCGCCGGGTTTTACATCCAACGCAGTCGAAACCTGCTGGCTTGCGCCGTCTTGAACTTCAAACCAACCCTCTTTGAAGGCGTCGGTTGTGAAAACGTTCTTGCGCTCACTCAGCACGATGCCGTGCTCGGTTTTAAATGCGGCTTGCGACGAGATACCGTTCTCTTCTCGAAGGCGAGCCATCAACTGCTCGCGCGTGCACTTGAGACTATTCGCTCGCAACACAACCGGAGCCTGCTGATTCAGAGCGTGCAGTACCGAGGTCCATTTTGCTCCAAGTTCGAACTCGCCAAGTCGATCGAGCCAGTCAGGAATCGATTCGTGGATCGCACGTTCACGAACAGGATCGAGGTCGCTTAAGCGATTCGCGACTTCAAGCGGATCAATAGATTTAAATTCGTCCCACGGTGGAAGTTTCGGAGGTTGCCCAAGCTTGATGCTTTTCTCGATCAGAAAAGCCCCCAGCCACTTCCAGATATCGGAGGCTTCGAGCGGTCGTGGCGGAGCTTCGGTGTTCCAACCGACGGCGTAACCGTAGCGCCGCCACCAGCGCACGATCTCGTAGACCATTTCGGCGAACGCCTTGCGGTCGCGGCCGCCCATATTTTTTTCGGCTTTGAACGCGCGTTCGATCACTTTGTCGGCATAGCGGCCTTCGATCATGATCACGCCGAGAGCGGCTACAATACCGTGTGCAACCGGCCGATGAAGCGGAGCCATCGCACCGCGCTCGGCACGCTCTTCGTGCCGAAATGGATTTGCGTGAGAGTCATTTGCGCGCGGCCCGCGCGACGGATTGGGTTCTGGCCGTGATTCTGGGCGAGAGGCTGTGTTCGCGCGCCCTTCTGGGCGAGAAGCTGTATTCGCGCGCCCTTCTGGGCGAGAAGCTGTATTCGCGCGCCCTTCTGGGCGCGACGTTCGCGCGCGCTCTTGCCGAAGCGGTTGTTCGGCGCCGTTGGGTGCGCGAAAGCCCGAGCGACCGGGACGACTTTCTGAGATTCCCGAGCGGCGCTCGCCCCCGCGAGTTGTGGGTGCATCGACATCGTGTGTGGCACGCGAAGGGCGTTTCGGCTCATACGAGTGCACAGCCCCAGAGTGACCTTTCGAGGCCAAGGGTGTGCGCTCGGGCACATCAGACTTCAAGCCCGCATTCTTCTTAAACTTGCTCGAGGTCGACGGCCGCTTCGATCCGCTTGCGGCTGACTTAGAACGTGATCCGCCGTTGGCGGACTTAGAACGTGTCGCACCAGAGGTGCGCTTAGAATGTGTTCCGCCGGTGGCGGACCTAGAATGTGAAGACGAGCCCGGTCGCGATGAATGTGCCATTGAATTGCCCGTCACTTAAGAGAAGGAGGTGATTCTTCACGCCGCCTTCAACGAAGAGACCTGTTTGTCCCCACACGTTGAAAAATCGGGCGCCTGCTAAGATTTGATAGTCGAGCGAGATGCCAGATTCACCTGCAATCTGATTTCCGAAGACTCCGAGGCCAGCGCCTGCACCAAAATACAAAGGAAAGCGGCTGGTCGCGTCTGGAAACGTGATGAGCGGAAGGACCGAGAACTTGGTCACGCCACCCTCGGCCAGATTCATGCGAGAGACGTCGAAGCGAAATAGAAGGTCCATTGAGTTGACCCATTCGCCCATACGGTAAGTGAGTCCGAAAGTGTAACGCCCGACGTTTGATTGATTGTCAGGTGAACCCCATTTGTAGGCATTGTCGTTCACAAACCAGCCGGCGTGAACTGCGAGGTAATGGTCGCTGGCTCCGCCACGAAAGCCGCGGCCAGACGTTTTTTGCGCTTCTTTTGCTTCTTCTGAGGCTGTTTCGTCTTCTTGCGAGGGTTGCCTGGGAGTCATATACTTCGCAGCCGCACGCCGACCCACCTTCGGTCGAAAACCTTCGGGATTCGGCGTGTCCTTGATTTCGATGGCTTGCTGCCCATCTTGAAATGCCCCGGACTGCGCAGAGACCGAAGAGGCGAAGGAAACTAGCAGTAGGCTTGAAAGCGCGACAGCAAGTAAAATGGATTTTCCAAGATTCACGCTTCTGAAACTTGCTGCCAATTTGAGAGCTCTCATCACCTACCTCCAGCGGTTTGATTTCAGCATCTTTCGATGAACATGAAAACCCCTCTCTTGAATTGACGGCTGCCTGACAGATCCTTACAGTGCGCGGCATGTCTGTGCGCCGCCGCTCTCGTGAAATGACGCTCCAATTATTGTTCCAACGCGAGTTCGTCGCCACTGGAGGCGGGCCAGGCGAAGGTCTGGCGATCCGACCAGTCAACTTACTCAACGATTTCATCAAAGACTTCGAGATGCAGGCCGACGTTGCTGATTATGCGGGCACGCTGTTTCGAGGCGTTTGCGAGAACTTAACCGAGATCGACCGACTGATCGAGTCGAATGCTCGCCACTGGAAGATCTCGCGGATGAGTTTGGTTGATCTTTCCATCTTGCGAATTGCCGCTTTTGAAATGGTTTTTGCGATTCCCAATATGAAGCCTTCGATTGCCATCGATGAGGCCGTCGAGATGGCTAAGCTTTACGGAAGTACGGACTCAGCGTCATTTGTAAACGGGATTCTTGACCCGATCGCGCGTCACCTCTGACGATCAAGGCCTGATGGCCACCGAAATATTCTCTTCAACAAGTTACAACGCAGCATGGGCGACCCCCTCGGATGTCTGGGTTCTGCTAGGTCCAGACGTTAACCAGTGGACGGAACAGATTGACTGGGCCTTGGGTCAACTTCTTCGTCGCGCGTTTTTGCGCTCGGAACTTAAGGGCACAGCGCTCAACGACGACGTGCTTTTACTCGCGTCGCCAGAAGGAATGCCGGCACCGCGTGTCTTGGTACTTCGAAAAGCCCGTGGCGAGGATGCCGAGTGGCTGCGACAGCTAGGGCCGATTCTGACTGGCATGCGAGCCAAGACGGCGACCGTATTTGCGCCGCACGATTGGCGACCACCTCAATCGAAAGCAGTTGCAGACGTTTCAAACGGAGAGTGGGGGATTCGATGGGTCGAGCCGGCCGGTTAGATATCTTCGCACCATTCAGAGACGCGCTTGGTTTCATACGGAACCTTCTCGAGGGGCATCGCGATCATGAATCTCGTTCACCGTGGCTGCTCGACGATCTCGAAAAAGTTTTGGCGATGTGGCCAGCCACAGGCGAAACCCGACCTGCGAAGCCTCAGGGCGAAGAGATATTTCAATACATGCGAAGACTATTTCGCTACGGATTTCGTCTTTCAGTTCCACGTGATGGTGAAGATGATGGCCTTCGACTTCGGCAATTCTTTGCAGATGGCGAGCTTTATAGACCCGAGGGATACTCGCGCGAAAGTCGAGCGCTCATCGCTGAACTTTCTCATCTCGCACAAGAAAAAAATGCGCTTCTGCCCGGACAATGTCGCGTCGCTCGTGCTCGGCCCGTTTTGAAAGCGCTGGGTTTTCCGGATCTCGATAGCCCGGATTCGTTTGCGATCCAGTTCGCCTGGGATGCGAACGAGCGTTGGATTTTCATTGATTCGCGACCCGAAGTTTTTCGTCGCGAAATTGCGGCTGCGCTAGCTAAAAAATTTGCGACTTCGCATGAAAGCGAGTCGCCATGAGCGAGCCTCAAAAGCGCGGCACGATCTATATCATTTCGGATGGAACCGGTGAAACGGCCGCCACAATGATTCGCGCGGCTCTCGTGCAGTACCAAGATGCTGAGATCAATATCGTTCGTTCTAAAAACGTTCGAACCGAGTCTCAAGTGGAAAGCGTGATCGCCGACGCGTTCGAGAATCGCGGCATTGTCATTCACACTGTTGTGAGCGCACAACTTAAACAAGTCATTCAAGAGCAAACTGCTAGCAAAGGGTTACTCAGTGTCGACCTGATTGGCCCCCTGCTGGGAACTCTCGATGAATATTTTGGTGGTACGGCGGCAATCAAAAGTGTCGGTGCTCTTCGAATGGTGGATGACCGGTACTTCAAGCGCATCGAAGCGATCGAGTATACGGTCAAACATGATGACGGGAAGTGCCTGACTGAGCTTGGCGAAGCCGATATCATTCTCGTCGGAATCTCGAGAACTTCGAAAACTCCGCTCTCGATTTTTTTGAGCCACAAAGGTTGGAAGGTCGCGAATTTTCCACTTGTCCTTAATTCGGCTCTACCGAAAGAACTTTTTGCTGTTGATCAACGACGAATCGTGGGTCTGCTAATCGACACCGATTCACTCTCTAAAATTCGCCGCAATCGGCTTGAGAAATTTGGTCAAGATCCGGGCGGGGAATACGCGAGGCTGACTTACATCGAAAAAGAGATTCAGTATGCTCAAGACCTTTTTAAACAGAACCGTCGGTGGCCTGTCTTTAACGTGACCGAACGAGCTCTTGAAGAAACGGCGGCCGAAATCGTTCGAGTGATTTCGTCGAGACTCGGTCTGCCGGACAAAATGAGTTTCTAAAGGTGCCAGGTCCGATTGCTGGAAGCGGCGCTTCCAGCAATCGGACCTGGCACCTTTAGAACGTGCCGATCGAGATGTGGTAAGCTTCCGGA
>JALHOI010000049.1 GCA_022843085.1 Pseudobdellovibrionaceae bacterium | reverse complement strand
CGACTCATGTCGACTGCCGACTCCCGACGAGCGAATTTACTTTCTGCCGTAGGCTTTATCGATAGCGGTTAAGCCCGGCCAAAGAGGTTCTTCGGACGTTCGCAGCGTGGCTGAACTCGTTAGTTGCGAATAGCTTCGAGAGTTCCAAGCACCGCGGATTTGTTTCGAACTGTGACGTCGAGAACTTTGCGGCCCCCGCGAGTCTCTAGCCTACCAGTGACGGATAGAATCGATCCACCCGGCACGGTCGAGCCGCCCGTCGACGGGTTCTCGCGCATGAAGATCTCGCCGGTTTGTGAATCGTAGTTTGCGGCAAGATTCCACTCAAGGTCGCCTGGCGGAGCATCAAGTCGTTTGTACTGCGCTGCCAGAGTTAGGCGCGCGTCGGGTCCTTCAATGATAACGAGCGCGATCTCGACTCGGTAGTCGTTACCGTTGACCGATTTCATCGTGCCGAAATAGCGGCCTTCGAGCGGGCCGATGATGCGTAAAAAACGTTCGCGATATTCGATTGCTTCGCCCCCGACCGGCGCCGATGCCGTCGTCGCCACGCGTACTGCCTCGAAATTTCCCCACACTCCGCCCTTACGCGTGAGCCTCAAGTTCATAATCCGCCCGCTGGCGGAACCACTTGCTGCACCGCTAACGGCGCCGGTCAGAGAAAACTCGCGGCCGTTGGCTCGTTGGTCGGCCTCTGTTAAAACCAAGCGCCCGCTGCGGTCGTAATCGGCCGTCAGTCTCACCGTGTCGGTTTCAGAAATGAAATCGCTCGGTTGAAACTTGCCGCGTAGAACCGGGCGCTGCTTCGGTCGTCCGTCTGGGTTCGTACCTTCAGAAATGAAGTCGATGTAAAGTTTGAGCTCGCCTCGAAAGGGCTTCATGCCCGTTAGACTATTGGTCACAGTGCCCGCCCAAACACCTTCAACGCTGGTGTAGAGCGCCTGAAGGGAAGCCGAGTCTTTGGCTTGCTGACTGCTCGCTTCGTCCCCTGCGCTTGCGCCGCCCGAGCACGCAGAAAGAAAAAAAGTTGCCGCAAGAGCCGCGAAAGAAATTTTAACCACAGCCACGTTCATCATTTAACGGTTCCCTTTCGAATTACCCATCGGAACAGTGTTCTTCACCAATTCATCTCGAACTGCGGCCCACTGGTTGAGCGAGATCATGTAATTTCCGACCGCGCGGGCGCGCTCTTGTTGAGCCGCAAACAAGTCATTGAACGCTCGAATAAGTTCGACCAGCGGAGTACGGCCCTGCCGATAAGCGCTTTCGATTTCTTTTACGACACGTGTCCGCTTCGATACGATCTCGATCGAAGAAAGTGCGCTGTCACGATTTGCCGTTGCAGATCTTTCTGCGTTTGCAATTCGGTCTCGAATGCGGTCTTGCGCTAGCTTGTACTCGATTTGCGAAATCTGGTAACCCGCTTCGGCCTCGGCGCGAGTTCCGCGGTACAAAGCCGAGTCGAGGTTCCATTCAAGCTCGAGCCCGATTGCGTAGTAGGGCTTATCGACTGAAGACATCTTCGAAAAGGCGAGGTCCGCGCTTTCATCGACTCCTGTCGACCTTGCCCGGGCGACCAGATCGAGACGAGGGCGAGAAAGACTGTTTTGCGAAACTCTATTTCTCTCGGCATTCTCCATCGTCATTTTTGAAATCAAAACGGGTCGAAGTTGACTACCGTCAACGGCTGCAAGTGTTGGAATCGGCGGTATATCGTTTGCGTCACTAGCTGATGCGTTAAACTGAATGGGCTCGCTTGGGTCGACCTGCAGATTCGTGCGGAGTGTGTCGAGACTTTGCAGATAAGTTGCCGAAGCGAGCTTCACATTTTTGTCAGCGGCTTCGAATTCGGCCTCAAGTCGCGGCAGCTCTCCCGGCGCCGAAAGGTTGAAACCCGCTTTGCGACGAACGGCTTTCACGAGCTCGTCATATTTTTCGCGAGCCGCCGAATTTTCGCGCAGCTGAATCTCAGCAACGTAGGCGTTCCAGTAAAGATTCAGCGAGTTTAGAATCGCTTCTTCAAGAGATTCTTCTCTCTGAAGTTTCGCGACTGTGACGCGGGTATCGAGCTGATCGAGCGTCGCGCGGTCAGCTTCACCGAACACGTTTTGAAGCAGAGCCTGACGAATCGTCAGCGTCAGAGCATTCAGAGCGGCGTTGGGCCTACGAAGATTTTGGGTGAACGAACTCAAGACCGATTCTTGCGAAACGCTGTTATAATCAAGGAGCAGCGTTGTACCTGTCGAAAATCTCTTTTGAAGCGAGCCGAGAAGAGTCAGGGTCTTATCACTGGGGTTGCCTGTGCCAGTCAGAAGGAGTGCTTCGTTGTACTCGTAGAGAGGAGAAAGTCTTAGAATCAGGTCGTATCCCCCACGCTGGATTTCGGCACTTGCTTCAGACTGTTGAGCTGTCAGCTCACTCGTTTTTACGTCAGGTCCTTGCTTGAGCGCTAAATCAACAACATCTTGCGGCGATAATCGAAGGGCCTCAGCGCGAAAAGGAAAACTTAAGAAAATAGAAAAAAGAAGCGTGCTCGAAATCGAGAGACCAGAAAGCTTCGTCTTTCGAAACGCAACCCTCACGACGTCATTACCGAACTTGAACAAGAAAACCTCCAGAAACGGTGAATGGGTCAAACGCGATCGATCCGCGGCCATCAGAAAGCGGCGTGCGGCGTGCGACCGACCCTAGAATCGCGAACTTCTTTGTAAGGTAGTAAGACAGATCTATAGCGCCCACCAAATAGGGGCGATCTTGGCTTGCAACGACGTCGGCGTATTTTGATGTTTGCGCCTCGATAATTCGACCAAGCCCAAACCTTGTTTCGATATCAAACCGATCTGACAGCGTTCGTCCGAAAACCACGCCGCCCTCGGCCCGAAACGTGTTGAGTGCCGTATCGTCGTAACGAAATCCGCTAGCCGCAACCAGCGGCACAGTTTGTCTCGAGTACCCACCAGCCAAGTACCCGCCAAAGGCGATATCGCCAAGGTCAACACCGAGTCGAAACGGAAGCCAGCGCAGATCGATTTGTGCGAGCACGGTCGCCGGAAGGTTCGAATAACTTACGTCTTCACCCGATGCGATCTTCGCAGCACCATGAGCTTGGTAAGGCTCGAACAAAAAAGTAAAACGCAAAGCCTGTCGCTCGATAACCGATTCTACGCCGGCCACTTTGGCTTCGATCGTCGCCGCTGTGGGCCTGACACCGGTCGCCGGAGAATCCGCGGCTCTTCCCGGTTTCAGTTCAAGTTCTGAAGCTGCTTTTTTGCCCCAATCGACCGGGGCAGGAACTTTTCGCGCGGCGGAGGCGGCTGGCGCTACGCCGACAACGAGAAACAAGACAAAAGTTAACATTAGGGCTCGAGCTAAAACTCGAGTCACGGCTCAACTCCGACCGAAAAATTTGTGCAAGAAGTCTGCGACACACGGTCGAGACCATTTGGACTTAAACGATAGATCTGATGAGCGACGGCCGCGGGAAACAGTCCGAAGATCGCTTTACCGTCGGGTGATGTCTTCAAATCGCTGACTCCTATTCGACGACCACCGCTGCCACCCGATTCAATCGACTTGCGCGCTTCAGGCGGGTAATCAAAGTCCGGCATGATTGCCGAAGCTAAAAGAGTAGTTTCGTTAACGCTCAGGGCGCGAACGAAAACTTGTTCGATTTTGTAACGAATCGTTAAGCCCGTGCTCGAAAGAACCACATTCTCAAATGCAATCGCAGCTTGAAGGTCTCCAGAAATCGCGTCGCGCCAAAATGCAGTCGCTGAAGACACTCGCCCTTTCGCAGGCCGTACTGCGATTTTGACCAACGTCACATTGCCGGGTCGCTTCAGTGGCGAAACCGTCGCGATGCGATTTGAAGTCTCAATCGCAGCAAACGAATCTCCGGCTCGGTTTGAAACCTGAACCAACGGCCTTCGAAGCCCAGAGGTCGACGTCACAAACTTTGAAGATTTCAAATGACCTTCGATCGTAAGCCCAAGCGAATAGAGACGAGTTTCAAACGACGCCCCCTTTAAGCTCGAAACCGAGAAGATCATGTCGGACTCTCGCAAGCTTGGATTAAAATTCTCAATGCTGCTTCCAGTTTTAATGACACCAAGAGATTTTAAGGTCTCGGCATCGCGCAGCTCGTAACCCAGCTTTGTGCCGATTAAGAGATAACGACCACCGTCGCTGGCTCCGAACGTACGAAGACTAAAGTGTTCAGCCGAGGCGGCGTTTGCGGCGCGGCTTGAGACTTGAAGTTCCTTCGCCAGCCGAGTTGCGACTCCGCCACGTTGCGCGATATCAACGCTTGAAACAAATATGAACCGACTAAACCTGTCGGCAATCGAACGCCCCATCAGATGCGCTGAAAAAATCAAGCGCGCCTCACCAAACTTCGGCAGGCTCACAATCAGCGGATGTTCGTGAAGCACAAGATTGCGATCTACAAGTGGATCAAACTTTCCATTGGCCTTTGGTTCGCCAATGACAAGATCGGCGCCAAAACCGCTCGACGACGCCAAAGAAGAAACTGCGAACAGATAAGTCGGATGGAGATGATCGCATAAAAATCGGTAACGTGTCGCGGCTGTCGGCGGCGATGTCGGCGCGGGCTCACTTGCATCCGGATCTTTCGGCGCTGTCGGAAGGCCCGTTGAATTACCAGGTCCATTTTCGTTCGGAACATTCTGCTCGACCGGTTTCGAACCTTGTAGCTGAATGTCAGAACTTTGCGAGCAACCCAACATCATCGTCGTCAATACGACGATGAGACACGCACTAAACCCGCGAATGAAATCCATAACCGCCCCCCGATTCAGATAACGCAAGGTGACTTACCGCACCTCAGTCTCATCTCCAAGAAAGTGATTCGAATTGTTCAAAAATCGTGGGAGGTTTGTATTCGGTGAATTCGGTAAATTCAATGTTGCAACGAGATCCCCTCGCAGAAGCGGTCATATGCTTAGCTGAAGCAGCGATTGGCCGCGAGCATCTGACTCTTGGAGAAATTCTGGAAGCTGTTGGATCACAAGGTCCTTCGCTTGCTGCAGCGCTTCTCGTACTGCCGTTCTTGCAGCCGATTCCGCTGATGGGGCTCTCTTCGCCAATGGGGCTTGCGATAGCACTGCTGGGTGTCGGCATCGTTCGCGGCCGCGAAGTGAAAATACCAGCGCGCATCGCAAGCGTTAAACTACCCGTCGGCAGTGTTTTGAAATTGACAGAATGTTTGGGAGCTTTCGAACTAAAGCTTAAGCCTTACTTAAAGTCTGAGACAGGCCCGAACTCGCACACGCTTTCTGGCGGCGTGCGCAAATTTCTAGGCTCGATGATTGTGATTCACGGTGCATTGCTAGCGCTGCCGCTTCCAATTCCCTTCTCGAATTCAATGCCAGCCTGGATGTGTTTTTTCGCGGCCTTGACGGTGCTCTTTTCAAGTCGAAGGTTGCTCATAGTGTCCGCTGCACTTGTTCTCGGCAACATCATTTTCTGGGCGAGTCTCACGATTGGAGCCGTTTGGGGTTCAACCTCGCTCGTCGAATGGCTAGGGACCAAATTTACGTAATCCAGACGAGCTGATAGTAGCTGACTTCACGCACATCTTCGCGCCATCCTAGTTATGCCGAATCAACCGCTCGCATGAGAACGCGAGCCCGACACGGGTGTCGCGGTGAGATTCTTTTTTAGGGCCAAGCGCATTGGTCAGATAGCTGGAGTAGTCATGTCGTCGATTTTTTTGAATGATGATGAGCCGCAAGAAAAGAAAGAGCCCAAAGGTGAGAAGGGACTTCCTAATCCTATCGAACTAGAGCTTTTCTCGGCCCGCATCGTCATGGTTTACGCGCCCGTCGACGCCCGACTTGCCTTAGCTGTTTGCGCAAAGCTGCTTGCACTAGAAAGAGCCGACGCCGAAGCACCCGTGTATCTCTTTATCAACTGCCCCGGCGGAGAAGTGTATTCAGGCTTCTCGATCTTCGACACCGCCCGGTTTATCCGTCCGCGCGTGATCACAGTCGTGACCGGCCTTGCGGCCAGCATGGGTTCGATCATCTCGCTCTGCTCGAAGAAAGAAGATCGCTACGCATTTCCGAACGCGAAGTTTCTAGTCCACCAGCCCCTCATGAGCGGCGGCCTATCAGGCTCGGCGTCAGACATCGCGATTCACGCCCGCGATCTGATTGAAACGAAAAATCGTATCATCGACCTTTATGCAACCGAGTGCGGCCGAACAGTCGAAGATATTAAAAAAGCCCTCGACCGCGATACGTGGCTGAACCCAGCAGCGGCTAAGGAGTTTGGTTTAATTTCGAAAATCATCACTCACCGCTCTGAACTCAAAGAAATGAAGTAGCACCATCGGTCGCCTTCGGCGGCCGCCGGAAAACTCGACTCTTGGCCAGTTTGGATTCACGGGACCCAAAGACTGCACGCTGGCCTTTGAGCAAACCGACCTTTGCCTAGTGGCCAGGGATTCGATAAATACCGATAGGTCTTTATGGGTTACGTGACTTTCGGAAGAAGTTTTGTTCTCGCTTTGCTGGCGAGTCTTCTCTTTTGGCCCGACGTCGCGCGCACCCAGAAAAGGGAACCGAATTGCGACTCTGAGCCCGGCCATTTGACCCATGACTTTTCGGTGACGAGGCTACAAAGAATCTCGGATGCTGCCGAAGCCGCACGCGCTGAAGCCGAAAGCTCACCTTTTTCAAACGCTTGTCAACGTCCTGGGGTTTTCCGCGACCGCCCCCCAACTGGAATTTTTCGTCGCGCGATTCCGTTACAAGATTCGCGCGGCAACCTGTCGGCTGACTTTCTTAGGCAAGTCGCAGAGAGCGTGCTCGGTTCGATGTCCGATGAAGAATCTAGGTTGACTCGAATTCGCGACTGCCTTGATGGAAAAACGAATCAATCTTCAAGCGCATGCTCGGATATTCAAGCCGGCATCAAAACTATTCTCTTACCACTGGTCAAGAAGGCGCGCATGCATTTGGCACTCGCCCAAACTGTTGGTCAGATTCGAACCGCTGCACTTAAGCGTGCCGACCTTCAGCCCAATTCGAATTTGAGTTCGCTCGGCACACAAAAAGAAACTTCGTGGAAGCCGCTGGTGCCTAACGAATTAGAGAAAGCGAATTTGATTTTGAAGCAAGATATCGAAACCGCAGAAGCTGAGGCCAACCGCCTGATCGCAACAGGAAGCTTAAAAACGACAGACAAGCATCGTTTCATCAACGATACGATTTTGTCAGCTCGGTTTACTCACGGCCTGCTGTACGTCGAATTGCTAAGTCGTCATCCGATTCTTCAATACTTAGAAAGTGCAGCGCCCGCAGACGCCGAGATCGCAGCGGCCATCAGTAGAATGTTGAAAAACTTAAACGATGATCGCGCGTACGCAGAAAAAGCATTAAAAGCTGCAAATGAAACGTCGGCATACTCCGCCCCAAGGGGCATTCGATTCAAGACAGGCCCCATAACCGAGCTGCCGGCTGATGCACTGGGTTTACTTGATTTTACATCTCACGTCGAATTCGTATTGCAAACCTCGCCGAGGTTCTGCGGTCTCGCTGCATCACTACATTACACGAAAGAAGATCGTTCGTTCGGAAACGGTCTTGCGATTGGCGTACCGCTAATTGCCGCGTCACTCGCTTTACCTATCATGGGCCAGTGGATGGCGGGTTCAGCACTTGGCTTCACCACCGGAGTGGGCTTCGCCGTACAATCGAAATTTGATCGTAACCTAGCGGCAAGTCGATTCATTTCAAAACTAGAAGCAGAGTCGAGCGATGAGTATAACGATCTCGACCGGGCCGACCGCGACTACAAAATCGCCTTAGCGCTAGGGCCAGTCGCGGCCCTAGCTAGCCCGGCACTTCAGGTCGCGACAGTCGGACTTCGCGCTTCACGATTTGGCGCAAGCCTTGCCGCTAAAACCAAATAACTGTGTTGGCAAAAATGATGAAGTCTCGCTAGGCTGGCACCAATGGAAGATCGGCTACCTTGGAAACACGTCATGATCGTCGGGGCTACAGGCTTAGTCGGTCATGAAATCGCTAAGCTTTCACTTCGCAGTCCGGAGGTAAAAGAAGTCTCAGTTTTTGTCCGACGGCCAACGCTTCTGCGCCCGTTCGACGACCGCAGGATTCTTAAAGAGCACATTGTCGACTTTGAACGAATCGACGACTGGGCAAAACTTTTGACCGGCGACACTCTTTATTCTGCCCTTAGCACCACAGCGAAGGTCGCAGGCTCAAAAGACGCCCAGTACAAAGTCGACTATCAGTACCAGTGGGATATCGCCCATGCTGCCCGACAAAACGGATGCAGAACCTACGTACTAATTTCGGCATCCGGCGCAGACGCCGACTCGCCATTTTTCTATCTGCGAACAAAAGGAGAACTTGAAAAGGATGTCGCTGTTCTAGATTTTCCGCTGCTTCGAATTCTTCAACCGGGGCTTCTTCAAGGCGATCGACCAGCTCCGCGCCTTGGTGAAATCATCGCTGACAAAGTTTTGAGCCGAATAGAAAAAGTGGTCCCAAAATTTTTGTTTCCACTTAAGCTAAAACCAATTCCAGCAGAAACAGTTGCTCATGCCGCTGTTCAAGCCGCGTCAAAACCTCATGCGGGTAGCCTTAAATTCGGTCCCGCCGACCTCTGGCCGCTCGCCGCGAATGACAATACGTAGACTCGAGTCTTTTTACTTTTCAAAAATCTCGTGCAGAACTCGGCCATCCGAACCCGAAGGTGAAATCAGACCCAACATAAAAGAGAGCGTCGGAGCAAGATCGACGATATCAACTTCGTTGGCGTACACGCCCGGCGTCGCGTTTCCACCAGCGAAGATCAACGGTACTGATCGATCGTAATTGTAGCCCGTTAGGTGCGAGGCAAATGCTTTGCCGTCAACCCAGAAAGGTTTTGGGATCAGGACGACATCGCCGCTCTTACCCGGCAAATAGGATTTCAAGATCTGACGCTCAAATCGTCCCGGCGGAAGTTTTTTGGTTTCCCAGTCAGTTCGCGTGAACACGTGCAAAACACCGTCGCGGCTGGGTTCTCCGTTGGCTCGGGGCTTAAGAATAAGACGCTTCAATTCGTTTTCGACTTCACCGCGGTCTCGCTTTCGATCGGCGAGAACAGTCGGATCAAGATAGAAGTTGAGCGCCCTCAGCCGTGAGATCCACGACCCCTTTTGACTCTTGCCCCACTTTTCTTCGAGCGCAAGATTGAGTTCTTGAAGAAGCGCTTGCCCATCAAGGTTGCCGGCCGGCATTCCTTGTTCCTTCATGAGCGAAGCCGGTGGCGCGACACCGTGGTCGCCGGTAAACGCAAACACGACATTTTTTAAACCCACTTGCTTATCGATGGCGCGAAGGAGCTCGCCGATACTTTCGTCCTCAAACATCGTGAGCTCTTCTAGCTCTCTCGCTTGAAGGCCCTTTTCGTGACCTAGCATATCGTGCGACGAGTAGCTGATAGCCAATAAGTCTGGATGCTTGCCAAGCCCTAACTTAAATTCCTTCAACGCACGAATTGCGGCATCCGTTGTTACGCGCACGCCGTATTGGGAGGCGAATGATTCTTTTGAGCCCGCCACGGCTTCGCGCAGTGCGCCCTGCCCCTTGGTGCTCGACAATCCGCTTTCTTGACCAGACACCTTCCACTTGAAAGTCGACCCTTTCTCGGCTTCAAGCGTGGCGTTGAGACTCATTAGCCATGGCGGAAGCTTTCCTTCCGGCAGGTAATACTTCGATGATTCCCATTTACCGTTCTGAATCCACATCGCAAGATCCGCGCGGTGGCCGCCCATCATGATCGCCGATCGATCTTTCAAAGAAATTGCGACGACCTTTGACTGATAGCCCGCCATTTTCAATTCGTCTCCGACCGTTGACCCAATCAATCTTCGTGGACTTAAACCCTCGAGAGGTTTTGATTCGCGACCAACGATTGGGCTTTGTGCATCTTCAACGCAGTAAACATCTGTCTTTTTATCAGTGTCATACCAATCGTTGAGAGGAATGCCCATCTGGTAAGGGTTGGCTCCTGTCAGCATGATGGCGTGCCCTGGACACGTCATACTCTGCAAGATATCGAACTTCGCAAATGGAAAGTAGGCCCCATTTTTCATCAGGTAGCTAAGCCCGCCTCCCTTTTGAGATCGCATTCGCTCTTCGAACCTCGTCAGAAAGTCAGATCGACATTGATCGATGACGATCGTCACGACGAGTTTGGGCTTCTTCGTAAACTGACTTAGCGTCAAAGGCTTCGCCATCGATATCGATGACCACAAGAAGCCGACACCCATCAGCACACCCCAAGGCAAGCTTACCAACTGTCGACTGAACGACATCGTTTTCATCAGGTTCATAAAGTTCATAAGTCGTTGTCCTACTTCTCCCGACCGCGATTTGGCAAAGAGTCCTTCGCCTTGGGCCTCAGCTCGACTCGCCGTCTGTCGCGATCGCGCTTCTGATTTGGAACTCGACTCGACAGGTCCGCCGGCTGGCCCCGAGCCTATGAGGATGAATAAAAATCTTCGTCAATTTCGAGCACTCGCTCTTCTGCTTCCCTCACTTTTGGCGACGGCTCAACTGTTTTCAATTTCAACGCAGGCTTCAAATGCAGACGAGGCGGGTCGCCGTTTCGTTCTGACCGATCTTAGCCTTGCCAAAAAACTAAAATTTGAAACCCTGTTGAATCACGACGCAACAGGAACCGTCCTCGTGCAGCTTAGCGAAGTGCAGCGAGACGAACTTGTGCACGAAGCGCATGAACTAAAACGATGCGGCGGACACGAATTGATAACGAAGCTAAAACCCGACGCTTCAGTGGTCGAGGCGCGAGACTACGCACGCGGTGTATTCAAAACGTTCGATGCTCAGCTCGAAAAAGATCGCCTGTACGTTGAATCAGCTTCGCAAAAGAAGGCTGAAATCGGGCTACCCACGATACCCTCTGGTCCGAAAAATTCGATAACGAAGGCGATCGCTCAAGTGAGCGAATCGAACCTCAAAGACACCGTCGAATTTTTAGCGAAATACCCAACACGAAATCACAAAACCGCCGACGCAAAAAATGCAGTCATCGCCTTTAAAGCTCGCATCGAAGAAACACTGAAGTTTTCGACCTTACCCTACACCGTCGACTTCATTTCACACACCTCGACGCCGATGAATTCAATCAGGCTGACCATAAAAGGTGCAGTCGCGCCCGATGAAATCGTTGTTGTTGGGGGACATATCGATTCGATTAACCAAAGTTTCTTCGGTTCAAAGAAAGCCCCCGGCGCAGACGACAACGCTTCAGGATCAGCCAACGTACTCGAGGCAGCCCGAATCATCGCTTTGGGCACGCAACCTAGCCGAACTATCGAATTCTACTGGTACGCCGGCGAAGAAGGCGGGCTACTTGGGTCGGCCGAAATCGCAGCGAGCGCAAAAAGTGCAGGAAAAAAAGTTGTTGGAGTTCTGCAGCTCGACATGACGCTTTTCCCCGGCGACGGCGAATTTAGACTCGGAAGCATGACAGACTTCACGTCACTCGAGATGCGGGACCTTTTAGCATCTATCAACCGCGACTATCTGAACATCACAATCATCGAAGACAAATGCGGTTATGGATGTTCGGATCACGCCAGCTGGTACAAAAATGGATTTCCAACCCTCATGCCGTTTGAAGCGACAATGAAAAAGAAGAACGGAAACATCCACACCGAAAAGGACGTCGTGTCAGCCTCGTCCAGCTTTCGCCACTCCGCGATGTTCAGCAAGATCGCCGTCGCTTTTCTCATGTCTCTCGCTGAGTAACGAGCAGACCGCGAGATTAAGGCGAGACTCCG
>JALHOI010000048.1 GCA_022843085.1 Pseudobdellovibrionaceae bacterium | reverse complement strand
GAATTGCGAAACCGTCGAAAAAACACTTCGGTATGCGCCAAGCCGAATGAGTTGAGGTGAAACTTTGACCATGCTCCAAATGTGAAGAAACGGAGTCGCGGCAAGCTTCGTGTAGCCTTCGTCAAACACCTCTTTCGAGTACTTTAGGAACTTGCGATACCCGGCCTCATCAGCCGGGCTTTTCTTTCTGATCTGATCAAACAACTCGGTTTCGCTGTTCGAGTAATCGAATTTATAGCCATCGTCCCACAGCAATCGGTAAAATGGAGAGACCGGTATCATCTCAACGTAGTCCGACATCTTTTTGCCGCTGAGAGCGAAAAGCTCTTCAAGCGATTCGGGCGCTGTAATAACAGTTGGCCCCGCGTCGAAAGTGAAACCCTTCTCACGGTAGACGTAAGCACGCCCGCCCGCCATGTCACGCTTCTCGAAGATTTTGACTTGATAACCTTTGGCCTGAAGCCGAATCGCGACACTTAAGCCTCCGAAACCGCTGCCAATCACAGCGACTCGTGTACGACCCGCCTCACGAGCCGACACTTTCTGCGACATTCTTGGCTGTACTTTTTCCGTATCGTTCAAAATTTCCATAAGCGGCCTCTAAATTTCTACAAAGCGTCGTGAGTTGGTCAATTTCTAAAGAGTGGCCCGAAGTTAGATCAAGGCGCTTTGTCAGTCCGTCGAGCGCAAGATCAATTCGAGATTTCGTTTTCCAAAGTCCATGTGCAAAAAGTCCCGAAGATCGCGCAAGCTCCTCGAAGTCTGCGCGCCAATCATTGAACTCGCAGCCAAGCGGGTCGCGAGACGACAACGCAAAGCTCTTGAACCGGTTGTAATCGCGATCGTCAAGAAGTTCATCGGCTACAGCCCACACGAATGATGGGCTACCGTTTCGAAAATCTTCAAACGATCTCGCGACGGGCAGTTCACCGTTCACGCTTTTTAGAAGTGAACCCAAGTCGTCAAGCATCTGAAGTGCAATGCCCCACTCATGGCCGAATTCTCGAAACGAGGCGTAGTGCAAATGTGTAGGCTCGGCAGCTGATAAAAACCCCAGGCCGAAAGCGGCACTCATGAGAGCGCCGGTCTTCTTTGATGCTGCGAGTTCTACAATCGTGCACGCCTTTGCTCGATCTGTTTCAAACATGTCGACACCCAGGTCGATCGCCTGCCCTTCGTGAGCCTCTCGCATGGCACAGACCAGAAGTCGAATGGCTTCAACACGACGTGTTTCATGAATGTTGTGAGCATTTGTAAGACCTTCGAGAGCCGCAAAATAGAACCAGTTGCCCGCATTAATAGAAAGCGGAATGCCAAACACCGTGTGAAGCGCTGGTTTCCCGCGGCGGGAAATACTGGAATCCTGGATGTCGTCAATGACGAGGCTTCCCAGATGAATCGATTCAATGGCATCAGCGAAAGCCGACGCGGTTTGTGAGCAGACTGAGTTTTCGCAGATGCGGCCTGCAAGAGACGCCGCGGTTCGCACCATCTGTTCGCGAAAGCGCTTCCCTTCGCTGGCGCGAGCAAAACCAACAAGCGCTTCAAGATGGGTTTCAAGCAGCGTGAAATCACGGGCTGGTTGTTCAATGCTCACTGCCTCATTGAAAACACCCGCTCACCGAAAAAGCAATCGAGTGCTCATCAGAAATTTACAAATAACGCTGGTTCGCGGACCCGAGGAAAAAGTTCAATCAAATTTGAACCTTACCTCGAAACTCGCGGTGCGTTGGGATGACTAGAACCAGTACTTTAAAACTCCAGTTACGGTCAGAGAATCCGAATCGTCACTGTTTACGAGCGCCAGATACTTAGCATCAGCGCCAAGCGAAAAGTACGAACCGCCTGGATCTTGAATTGGAACGTCGAAACCGGCGACGGGAGCAAGGCCCAGATCTGTGCCATCCCGCCGAAAAACAGGTCCTGCGGCAACGCCCACCCAGCTATGCCGAATGATCGGTGTCGAGCCACCAAAGTTGTATGTGCCCCGCGCAAGAATCGACGTGCGTTCCAGATCCTGCGCCGTCGTCTGAGATGCATTCTTTGAAGTGGCAAAGGTCGCTCCAAACCCAAACGGAACGTAAGGTTGAAAACCGACGTCGACGCCGACCTCAGCAGCCGAATCATAACTGCCCTCAGGGTTCGCGACGCCCATCTTAAGACCAACGCTTGGGCGGTAGCCGCCTGGTCCATCAACCCTCATTGGCCGTGGAAAAGTACCCGACCTAGTCTCATCTCTAACGTCACTCTGCGGGTCGGTTTGAGCATTGACTGAAGCGGCGAAAAAAAGTGCGAGAGTTGAAACCGAGATGGCGAACAAATTCTTTTTCATGATTGGTCCTTCTTGAGAGAGCTTAAAATTGCTGATGCTTGCCGGATTCTAGCACCATCACTGTGCACGCCCGGTGCCACAGACGAGCGTTCAGTGATCCCGTCGTGGCGACGCGCGAGTCCCATGAAGCCCCGCTTCAAGCGGCCCCATCAAGACAAGTTCAGAAAATCTGGGAAGACTATCGTCAGATCTTGCTAAGCTTCAAAGGTTGAATTGAGACGTCGCCTGCAACCGCCTTGTTCGCCACTGGCGGCGTGAAGATTCGGGGCAGTTCGATACGAAATGCGCAGCCGATGCCTGGACTATTCGAAACAGACACTGTGCCACGAAGCAGAGAAACCGATCGTTGAACGATCGTCAGCCCTAGTCCCATGCCGCTCTGGTCGAATCCTCCCGACACGAAGGGCTTCAAAACATTCTGAAGAATCGCGTCGTTCATGCCACCGCATTCATCCTCAACTTCGATAATGAGGTTGTTTCCAGACGTTTGAGAAGAAATAAAAACGTGACCATGTTCTTTCGAATATTTGATGGCGTTTTGAATCAAGTTTGCCAGGGCCGACAATAAAAGTTGCCGATCCGTTTCAATACTGATTTCTCCACGAACTCGATTTGTCATCAGTATCGACTTCTTTGTCGCTTCGCTTTGCGCTGTGAAAAGAATTTGTTCGACAAGTTCAGAGACGAAGAAGTTCTCGGGGTGAAGCTCTGGGTCGGCTCGCATTCGAACTTCAGAGAGTGAACGATCAATCAAATTGCGCATCAATGCGAGATTGTGCGACAGAACTCGGGCCGTGCTGCCGCCATTGCCGACCAGCCCCTTCGCGATCATATCTTGTGCGACCGTCGCGCTTGTCAGCGCGTTTCGCAACTCGTGAACAAGAGCGCCGAGATGTTGAACTTCTTTCGCCTCGCTTGCCTGTACACTGCGAAACTGAAACTCTGACACTGCAGCTGCAATCGCAAGATCCAGGCACATGTTGAGATCGTTAAAATTTCCAGCTGAAATTGGCGCGTTTCGGCGCTGAGCAAATTCAGTAATCGCCTGGCACATGGCTCCGTACGCGTGAACGACGTGTGACAACGAGTAATGAAGCCTTAACAATTCACGGCCGTGCTTTGCTGCCGCGAATGTAATTTCTGACTGTGCTGTACCGTGATCGATCGCTTTCAGATAAGTGATCAGATGTTCATAAAAAACAGGGAGTCCGCGCTTCAATTCGTCGGAGGTCGCGAGCGAGCCCGCAAGTGAAACTGATTTCGCTTCAGCTAATGCAAGTATTTCGATTCGATGCGATTCCAAGAACTGGTGAAACATTTCTTTTCTCTCTTCCTGCATTGTAAATAGCATGTCGTGCACGGCTCAGTCGTTCGAGGTATCATGCATTGGCCCGCAAAAAAGCTGTAAACGGGAACTTATCAGGAGTCGGCCAATGCAATATCCAGTCAGTTATCCAGTCAGTTATCTCGTCAGTTGTCCGGCGAACGATCCAAAAAATCGTCAGCCAAGCCAGCGCGTTTTGGTTATCGATGACTCTGCCGATAATCGCGAGATTCTTAAACTGTTACTCGATTCAAACGGATTCAGCACAGACTGTGCGCCGAACGGTGAAGAAGCGCTATCTTTTATGAAAGGAAGTTTGGATCTTCCTGCACTCATACTTCTCGACGCCAACATGCCGGTTATGGACGGCTATCAGTTTCGAATCGAACAAGATAAAGATCAAAGACTGAAGGACATACCCGTCGTTGTGATGTCGGGAGACCACGATCCAAACATGGAAGAGCGAATGAATCATCCGCATTCATTTCTTTCAAAGCCTTTCAACATGCAAAATGTTGTGGGTCATGTTTCAGCGTTCTTCGGGGCATAATATCTCATCAGGAGCCCGATGAAGTTGGTCTTCAGTGTCGTAGCGTCATCTTGATGTCTAATTTCGAGATCTTCTCAAAATATCGACGCTGCTCGCGTATCGGCCACCAGCCGTAAAGCAAAAGTTCAATTGGCCGCCACATGGCAACCCAACCGCTGATGATGAATCCCTCTCGTATTATGTTTGCGACCGGTGATCTATAACCCAGCGCCGCTATAAACTGCGCGGTCCCGAGACAAACAAACAACACAGCAAAACCGACCATCAAAAAGAATCTAGCCGTGCGCAGCCGGGTTCGAATCTTCGCGTCTGACATTTTAGCTTCATATTCAAAGAAGGTCTGAATCGCTTGGCAGACAGTCTCGGGGTCAATCGCTGGTTGCTGAATTGCATCATGGTTCTCGCCGCTGACAATGACTTCAAGCTTCATCTTGGTCGCAAGCGGAAACTCCTGAACTGAGTTCACCACATAGGTCACGAAGTCATCGTCGAGATCGCGTTCGCGGAACGGAGCGGGATCACTTTCGTTAAATAGCTGCCGCGAGCTTTTGACCGCGATCTGAATCACGACGACTCCGTCTTCGCGGCGGTAGCGATCCAGCAACGTGCTCATTGAAACAACAACCTGTTTAGATTGAGAGCAGCAAAACCGATAACTAGCATGAAACCTAGGATCGCCGTTATGATCCAGCCGAATCGACCCCGATCAAGAACGACCAAGATCAAGGATTTTATAGGTATGATGCGACAATTGCAATTGCGATATTGAAAACGGCCGTGTTTTGCAATGAGGCACCGCGAGCAAATAATTCGGCCGTGCTAAATACCACCCCATGCATTTCGAACAAGGCTCCGAAAAAAACAGTGGCCGTCGCGGCCGAAGGTCCGAGCCAACGATTCGACAACGTCACGGCAATCAACAAAACTAAAAAGAGAATTGAGAGCTTGAGAACTGACGTCAAGTTGAGTGGCTTCGAAAGTCCCCTCTCAGTGTCCACGAAAATTTCATCGGCGGCGTTTATCGGTCGGAATTTGCGGTTAAAATAGTAAGCGAAACCAACGCCTGTCGCAATCATACAAAGAATGGGGAGGACAAAGAATTGAAGCAGGCTTGTCTCGACCATCGCGATCAACACCAAAACTTCAACGAGAGTTGCGCTCACAGCTAGAATTGCGGCAGCTAAAACATAGCGATACAGACTCGGGTTCTCTTTGAGCTTCGCCGGCAAAGTCAGAAAGAGACTCGTACTTGAAACGAAGCCGGCAACGAAACCGGTCAGCAGCAATCCGCGTTTTGGCCCCAACAACCGAACCGCGACATGACTTGCGAACTGAATTGCGGCGAGCACGGCAATCACCTTAACAAAGGTTTTAAGCCGAATCAGACCCCATGGGTCGATGGCCTCTTCTGGAAGAAGCGGAAGCACACCAAAAAATAGCACAGCCAAAACTAAGACGGCCCGTTTCTCTTCAGATGAAATTGTTAAACTCACGACGCCCTTCGATTGAAAAGAAGACTGAGAGTGCGTCGATGGTGCCAACGCGCAAAATAGATAGGTCTGAAAATTTCGTCATCTGGCACGTTCTCTCTGGCACGTTCTCTCTGGCACGCTTTCCCCTAACACGCTCAGCCTCTGGGCCAAAATGTCACGGGACTCCAAATCCCCGCAGCCGCCGCCACATTGAATTGCGTTCTATATGACAACAGTCTTAATTTGAATATCATGAAAATCGCAATGTTCAGCGCTAAAGAATTTGAACGTCCGTTTTTTGAAGCCGCAAATAAGAGTCGGCATCAGCTGTTATTTTTTCCCGATCAGCTTTCACTCGAAACCACAGAGCTTGCAACGAGCGCTGATTCCGTGTGCGCTTTTGTCTGCGACCGGCTCGACGCTGCGGTCTTGCACCGACTTCAAAAATTGGGTGTGAGCTTAATCGCGTTGCGATCGGCGGGCTCGAACAACCTCGACGTTCAGACCGCGGCCAAGCTGGGCTTAACCTGCGTCTATGTTCCTTCATACTCGCCCTACGCTGTAGCTGAATTCGCGGTCGGACTATTGTTGAGTTTGAATCGAAAGATTCATCTCGCCTTTAACCGAGTTCAAAGCCATTCTTTTCATCTCGACGGATTCGTGGGTTTCGATCTCAACGGCCAAACCGTTGGCGTCATCGGGACAGGGCGAATCGGAAAAGTTTTTTGTCGCATCATGCGTGGGTTCGGCTGCCGTGTCATCGCTTACGATCAAACGCCGGATCCAGCGTGGGCCGATGAACTTCAGGTCGACTACGTACCGCTCGCCATTCTGCTCAAAATAAGCGATGTGATTTCGATCCACGTACCGCTGACGAATGAAACTAAAAACCTTATCAATGTCGCTACACTGAACCAGATGAAGTCGAACGCATTGCTCATCAACACGGCCCGAGGAGGTATTGTGGATACCACAGCCCTGTTAAATGCGCTCGATGCGAACACGATCGCGGGGGCGGCGCTCGATGTTTATGAAAATGAAGGACCGGTGTTCTTTCGTCCGCGGCCCGAGGCCGGCCTAACAGATCAGCTTCTCATCCAATTGATTGCGAATCCGAAAGTCGTGCTGACTGGACATCAAGGGTTTCTAACTCGCGACGCACTTCTGAACATTGCCAACACGACGATTGAGAGCTGTTCCCGATTCGAAGACGGCGCAAGCTTAGAATCTGTTCGGGTTTTCGGCACCTAAAACAGGCTGTCACGGTGGTATATTTCGTGTCATGCTGCGAGCCACATGAATCAACATCTCGACATTCTCAGAGACACCTTTCAGCTGTCCGATTTTCGAAAGGGACAGCGCGAAATCATAGACGCTGTGCTGGCCAAGCGCGATGTGATGGCGGTCTTGCCGACTGGTGGTGGTAAATCTCTCTGCTATCAATTTATTGCGACCTGCGAAGAAAAGCTAGTGATCGTCGTTTCTCCTCTGATCGCGCTGATGCGAGATCAGGTTCACTCGCTCGGTCGGCTTGGGGTCGCAACCGGATCGCTTCATTCTGGCCAAAGCGACGAAGAAAAACGAGACGTGTTTCGAAATATTAGCCGTGGCGGAGCCTTCGTCCTCTATCTGTCTCCAGAGCGCGCGCAAAAACCTGGGTTTAAGACATGGATAAAGACGCAGAATATCGCGCTTTTCGCGATCGATGAAGCGCACTGCGTTTCACAATGGGGTCATGATTTTCGCGAAGAGTATGGAATGTTGTCTGAACTGAAATCGCTTCGGCCCGACGTGCCCATTCTAGCGCTGACGGCTTCAGCAACACCTATAGTGCTTGACGATATCGAACGAAGTTTGGCGCTGTCAAAACCCGAACGCCAAGTCCATGGCTTCTACCGGCCAAATCTGTACTACCAGGTCGAAACCTGCGCCGATGAAAATGAAAAGTACCGATTCATCTTTGAAGCCGTCACCAAAACACCGACTGGCCGAATCTTGATCTACTGCGGGACCCGCAAGCAGACCGAAGAACTTGCGCGAATTCTTTCGTCTAAGTTTGACCGGGTTGCGCATTACCACGCCGGACTCAGTTCTGAGCTGCGAACCACAATTCAAAGAGCTTACATCGACGGCGATTCTCGCATCTTAGTAGCAACCAACGCCTTTGGCATGGGCATCGACCAACCCGACGTACGACTGGTGATTCACTTTCAATTGCCGGCGAATATCGACTCACTCTACCAAGAAATGGGACGCGCCGGTCGCGACGGCAAACCGTCGACTTGTCTTCTGCTTTACTCGAAAGCCGACAAAGGCCTGCAAAGCTACTTCATAACAAACTCAGATGCGCCTCAGGCCGTTATTCGGCTTCGATGGCAGAACCTTGAGGCATTGGTTGCCTACGCCGAAGGGGGCGAATGTCGACATTCTGAAATCTTAGCTTATTACAAAGATAAACAACGGATTGGCGCATGTGGGCACTGTGACAGCTGCCGGCCAAATTCCGACCGCCGAGTGCCCCGACCCGCTTTCACGGCCGCTATAAAATTGCGAAAAAAGAAACGCGCCACTGCCGATGCACCTGGCGAAGCGCTTTCTGCAGAAAATAGTCGCGCTCTTCATCGGCTTAAAGAATGGAGACTGCGCACAGCCAAGGAGCTCGACCAGCCTGCGTTTGTGATTTTTAGCGATAAATCGCTGCGCGATCTTGTTCTTCAAAATCCACAGTCTATCGCTGCTCTCGAAAAAATTTATGGATTCGGCCCGGCGAAAATAGAACGCTTCGGCCACGATGTTCTTCGCGAATTGCGAGAAAGTTAGATTATGAAAAACGAGCTTAGCACGTTTAAAACCGAACTTATTGAAACCCACGCGAAACTGCGGCGGGGACTTCACGCGAGCTCGCGCGATTATGAATGGCGTATTTCGCAGCTGAAAGCTCTGAAAAAACTGATTACTGAAAATGAAACTGAGCTGTGTGATGCGGTCTTCAAAGATCTTCGAAAAGGACGATTTGAGTGCCTCAGCACCGAGCTTGGCGCTGTGCTTTCAGAAATCGATCTCGTGACGAAGAAATTGAAAGATTGGATGAAGCCAAGCTGGGTCTCAACACCCATCTACAACCAGCCAGGCCGAAGTTCGATTGTTCGCGAACCACTTGGTCTCACCCTCATTATTGGCGCGTGGAATTACCCGATCAATCTTGTTCTAACACCACTCATTGGCGCGATTGCCGGTGGAAATGCGGCTTTAATCAAGCCTTCAGAGATCTCACCAAATACCGCCCGCGTCTTGTCTGACCTCGTGCCCCGCTATCTCGATCGAAACCTCTTCGCAGTATGCCTCGGCGGTGCCGAAGAGACCGGGCAGATTTTAGATGAGAAATTTGATCTCATTTTCTTTACCGGCAGCAGTTCGATCGGAAAAGAAATTTTAAAGAAGGCCGCGAACCACTTGACGCCAACTATTCTCGAGCTCGGAGGCAAATCGCCCGCCATCGTTTGGAAGGATGCTGACCTTGACGTGACCGCTCGTCGACTCGTTTGGGGAAAGTTTTTAAATGCAGGGCAAACATGCATTGCCCCCGACTACCTACTTGTCCACCCCGAGATACGAGAGGCCTTAAAAAATTCGCTAGTTGCTGCGATCACCGAGTTCTACGGACGAAATCCCGAATCCAGTCAGGACTACTCACGGATTGTGAACACGAAGAACTTTGACCGCCTTCAAACGCTGCTGAGCGAAAGCGAGGTCTTGCATGGCGGCAAGACAGACCGCGACGATCTCTACATTCAGCCGACAATCGTTCAAGCGACTGCGCAATCTTCAATCATGCGCGACGAAATTTTTGGACCAATTCTTCCAATAATTGAAATGGGCAATCTCGACCAAATCATAGAATTTATTAACAAGCGCGAGAAGCCTCTCGCGCTGTATGTATTCACCAAAGATTCGGCGGTCGCTGAACGTTTCGTAGATGAAACTTCGTCTGGGGCAGTTTGTGTCAACGATGATGTAATGCACATGCCGGTTCCAGACTTTCCCTTCGGTGGGGTCGGCGCTAGCGGCATGGGAAGCTACCATGGTCGTCACAGCTTCGAAAGCTTCACGCACGCAAAAAGTGTGCTTCGAAAATCATTCTTGTTTGACGTTCCGATTCGCTACCCACCTCACTCAGAAGCTAAGGCGAATCTCATCAAGCGACTTTTTTAAAGTAGAGTTAAATTTCAGTACGAGTGATCGATCAGGCGTCGAAAGTAGTCTGGGACCTCGGCTTGAACACGCAGCCGCTGACCTGAAAACGGATGCGTGAGTTCGATCGAAAATGAGTGGAGCATTAAATGCGGGCCCTTTTCGGACTTGCCATACTTGGTATCGCCGATAATTGGATGGCCAAGTTCTGACATGTGAACTCGAATCTGATTCTTTTTTCCAGTCAGCAGGTTAATTTTCAGAAGGCTAGACTTGGCCGTTTCTTTCACGACTTGGTATTCGGTCTGTGCGAGTTTTCCTTGGTTTGGATCAGTCGTCGAATGAACTCTATAATCATCATCCTCTTGAAGATAGCTTTCGATGATGTGTTTCTTTTCATTCAAAACACCCCGAACGATAGCGTAGTAGGTTTTTTTATTCTCTCTCCAGTTCGATTTTAAGAACTCTTGCGCCTCGGGAGATTTGGCAAAAACCAAAACACCCGAAGTTGCCTGATCAAGTCGATGAACCACATACACCGATTTGCGAGATTGAGAACTACCCTTGCGGATGTACTGATTCAAAATCTCGTGGATTGTGTTTTCTTTTTCCCACTTAGCTGCGACGGTCAAAAAGCCTGGCCATTTGCTGCCGATGATTAAATCGCGATCTTCGTAAAGAATATCGAAACCGCGCGGTCGAAATTTGGGCGGTATTTTGGGTCGATGCATAGGGCTAGCTATAATAACGAAACAAAATTTCGGCGACACAGGCTGGGCGTTCTTCGCCTTCGCATTCAACCGTCACAAGCCACGTCACCTGCCGACTCAGATCTTTCGCAGCCTCTAAACCAGCCACCGTAAAACGAGCGCGAAGTCGACGGCCCACCGGCACCATTGAGACAAATCGAACCTTGTTCAGGCCATAGTTGATGACTTTTTGCACGTCGCTAAATTTAAGTGTCTCACTCGCGAAACCGGCAATCAATGATAGCGTCAAGTAGCCGTGGGCAATCGTCGTACGTGTCGGTGACTCTTTTGTCGCTCGCACAGTATCGACGTGAATCCACTGTCGATCATTCGTCGCATCAGCAAACTGATTGATGCGGTCTTGATCAATCAAAATCCAATCGCTAACGGCGACTTCCGTGCCCAACTTATCACTGAGCTCGTGAACTGATTTAAACTTCACTCGGTCCATTCTAGTTCCTTTATCGCGCTAACTTCATTTCGTGTATGTCCGCGGCAATTTCGAGGGGCGCAGCGGTGGCTTTGCAGATTTCGTCGATCGAAACACCTCGCGCAAATTCGCGAAGGACAAGCCCGCGGGCCGTCGGCTCAATAACGGCAAGTTCAGTGACCACCAAATCAACTCGGCGAATCGAGGTCAACGGAAGCGTGCATTCAGAAACGATTTTAGAAACACCACCCGCCTGATGGTGCATCGCTATGATTACACGTTTGGCACCATTCAAAAGGTCCATCGCGCCACCCATACCTGGAATCTTTAATCCGGGAATTGTCCAGTTCGCTAAGCGCCCTTTCGCGTCGACCTGCAGCCCACCGACAACTGTGACATCGACATGGCCACCTCGAATGAGACCAAACGACATCGACGAATCAAACGACGCCGCGCCCGGCAAAATTGTAACAGGGTTCGAGCCTGCATCTATTAAATCGAAATTCTCAAAACCCGGCGCGGCACGGCCGCCCATGCCTATCAAACCATTTTCAGAATCGAGGCGTATGAAAACATCCGCAGGAATGAAATTCGCCACAAGAGTTGGCAACCCTATTCCGAGATTAACCAGAGAACCATTTTGAAGCTCGAGCGCGACACGCCTTGCGATTAATTCGTTCGAGTTCATATCAACCGATCTAAAATGTAATCGACAAGAACACCTGGAGTTCGAACCTGATCGGGTGTCATTTCACCGATCGCGACAAACTCGTCGACTTCCGCGATAACGGTTGCCCCGGCCATAGCCATTACACTGTTAAAGTTATCGGCCGTGAGGTGGTACGTAAGGTTTCCTAAAAAATCGGCTCTGTACGCATGAATCAGAGCGAAGTCGGCCTTGAT
>JALHOI010000047.1 GCA_022843085.1 Pseudobdellovibrionaceae bacterium | reverse complement strand
GATGGGTTCGCAAAACATTAACGTCGAAGATGATTGCGCTGACAGGCCGTGCACCGAAGCCTCTTCAAAAAGTTAATGATGCTCAAGGAGCAGCGGATCGAGATGCAGAAACGAGGCCAGTCGATTCGCAGTCTGCAGAGAGCGCTCAATCGGCAAAGAAAAGCGATGCAAAAAATGATCCGGCCGCCCATGAAAATCACGGTGCGAGTCATGCAAACACCCAAGTTGCACCGCAAGGACTAGCATCGGTTGATCTCTCGGGTGTGTCGCGCGAAGAGCTCGCGGCGTTGGGCCTTCTTTTGCAGAGCTCGGTGCTCATGAATGACCTCAGCGAGGCGACTAAAGAGTGGTTTCAATCGGGCGGTGCTAGAGAAGATCACCCAATTGCATATTTGCTCGAGCACGAGGGCGCGAGAAAACTCGCAGCAATTGCACTTCGGAAGTATGGACATCAGCCCGAAGGCTTTGCTACGCTGGCGGCTTCACTGTTGGGAAACATGGCGCAGCCCGAGATTCTTTCGAAGAGTCTTGCGGAGGCCGTCACGAGTTCAAACGGTACACTCGGAACTTCGGCAGAAAGTGATCGGCGACAAATGGCGAGAATTTTAAATGCAATTCAGCGCCACCGAAAACAGTCGGATCTCAACCAGATCAGCCTTCAGTTGCGCGATAAAAAATCGCCGGAGCAGAGCCAAAAGTTAATGGAAAAGTTTGTAGTTATTCAACGTGAGATTCGCGAAATCGAGAACGATCGTCGTTCTTTGGAGCGCGATTAATTAGCACGTGTTTTGTTTGAGTTTTCAGATATCGGAAGAGCCGGAGGCCGAATGGCAATGAAGAGTGATTCAAAAAATTCAGGACGTTCAGACGAACCCAAGACGTTGGACGTTGCTGCGCAAACGGCCCTGATCAAAGACGAGATCGAACGTTTCACGCGGATGAGCCGAGAAAAAGGTTTCATCACGGTCGAAGAGCTGAACGATCTGATGCCGCCTGAAATTATCGATCCTGGTGTTCTTGATACATTCATGTCGGCTCTCGATTCGGCCGGTGTGATCATCACCGAACCAAGTCAGAAAAAAGAAGGCGACGAAGAGGGCGGAGCCTTCCTCGCCGATCCCGACGCCGAAGAAGAAGAAAAAGACGAAGACGAAGAGAAGTCTGAAGACGAAGACATGAAGGGCAATGACCCTGTTCGTCTTTACTTGCGCAAAATGGGAAGCGTTTCGCTTCTCACTCGCGAAGGCGAAGTTGAAATCGCGCGTCGTATTGAAAAAGGCGAGCGCGAAATTGTTCGTGCAATTTTGCTTTCTCCTATCGGGACGGGCGAAATCATTCAGCTCGGCACGCGTCTCGATCAAGGCCGAATCAAAGTCAAAGCCATCTTCCGCGGTCTCGAAGATGAAGAGACTCAGTACGACGAGCAGGAGTACATCGAAAAGGTGCACTCACTGATTGACGAAGTAAAAAAGTACCAGAAAAAAGCCGGCAAACCTTTCTCGATCCTTCGCGAAGAAGGGCTGAATGCAAAAGTTAAAGCCGAAGCTGAAAAAGAGATGTTTTCGACGAACGCCGAAGTTATGGCGCACTTCGAATCGATTAACTTCAATCGTAAGACCATCAATCGTATCGTGATTAAGTTTAAAAACTTACTCAACCGGATGACAGTGTTGCGCCGTCGCACTCGCGAAGGCATGCAGAAGACTTTCACCAACGATCTCGATCAGTTGACAGCTCGCTACAAGCTTGTCGAATCGAACGACAAAGAGCTGACTAAAATGACTCGCGATACCGGTCTGACGTTTCAGAAGTATCGCCAGCTTTACACGCAGGCCATCGACGCGGATAAGCGCATGAAGCGCCTTCACGACGAAACGGAAATGAACTTCACCTGGATTCGCGACACCTACACCGCGATTTGGAAGGGCGAACGAGAAGCCGATGCCGCGAAAGCCGAGTTGGTTGAAGCCAATCTTCGTCTCGTTGTGTCGATTGCGAAGAAGTACACGAACCGCGGTCTTCAGTTTTTGGATCTCATTCAAGAGGGCAACATCGGCTTAATGAAAGCCGTTGATAAATTTGAATATCGTCGCGGTTACAAGTTCTCGACGTATGCGACGTGGTGGATTCGCCAGGCGATTACGCGCGCGATTGCCGACCAGGCCCGCACGATTCGTATTCCTGTGCACATGATTGAAACGATCAACAAGCTTGTTCGCACCTCTCGCTACCTCGTTCAAGAACTCGGCCGCGAGCCGAACCCTGAAGAGATCGCCGAGAAGATGGATATGCCGGTCGATAAAGTTCGCAAGGTTTTGAAAATTGCAAAAGAGCCGATCTCTCTCGAAACTCCAGTCGGAGAAGAAGAAGATTCGCACCTTGGCGATTTCTTGCCAGATACGAAAGTGATCAACCCGGCCGAAGCGATCGTAAACTTGAACTTGGCTGAGCAGACCCGTCGCGTACTTGCGACGCTCACGCCTCGCGAGGAAAAAGTTTTGCGTATGCGGTTTGGTATCGGGGAAGAGAGCGATCATACGCTTGAAGAAGTCGGTCAAGATTTCAACGTTACGCGTGAACGTATTCGTCAGATCGAAGCGAAAGCACTTCGCAAGCTCCGCCACCCGTCGCGATCGGGCAAGCTGAAGACTTTCATGGATTCAAACGGAACATAAGGTTTCGAAGCTCGGCCAAGCGCCGGGCTTCTGTTTTTTCTGTGGGGGTTTAGCTTAGCTGGTTAAAGCAGCCGGCTCATAACCGGCGGATCGCAGGTTCGAGTCCTGCAGCCCCTACCAATTTAAAACACCGCCATCCGGCGGTGTTTTAAATTGTACTGTCTGCGTCGCTTTCGGCCTCCGGCCTTCGCTGCTTTTCGCGGGACGCGAAAAGATTTCGCTCGCCCCCTCTTGGGGGCATCGCTGCTTTGCGGCCTTCGCCGCAAAGTTTTCTGATCAGGGTGGCGCGCCGGCCTTGCCTGGCACCTGACCGCTTGCGCGGTCGTGCTAAACGCCCCGTGGCTGGCGCTTCGCGGGGAGCTGGCGCTTCGCGCTTCGCGGGCGGATAGTGATCAGTACAACCCTTATGAGTTGGCAAGTGCGTGTTACGCCTTTAGAGGAGAGCCGACTTGCGTCGGCTTTTTCATATTCACTCAAGAGCTTATGAACCCGTTGGCACGGTCCAAGAGCAAGATTTCGCCTCACAATACAAAGGTCGCAATGCGCGGTATTGTACCGGTATTGCACCCGCACTTGCTATCGTACTTCTCGAAGGCAGAAGCCTCGTTGTCGGAGACGTCGAATACGCTGCGATTAACTTTAATCGAGCTGACCTGATTTGGGCGTCCTAGAAAATTAGAAAATCTACTGAAGAGGGCGCCGCTTGAACAACAACCGATGAAAACTAGATGTTGAAATTGAACAATTCGAACACAATTAAAGATAGTCTCAGAGACGAGTTAGAGAAGAGACATGCCGAAAAAATCCAAGACAAAATGGGAAGTAGGCGATGTTGTCGCGATCCGCCTCACCGACGGTCGATATGCTTTTGCTCGAGTAATGAATGACGGCGACTATGAAATTTTCAATCTGCTGACCAGAAAAAAAACGCCGACTTTGGAAGCCATCATCGACTCAAAAGTAGCGTTCTGTCAGAGCGGAACTAATAAGCCTATCAGCACAGGGATCTGGCCGGTCATCGGTCACTACCCTTTTGCCAGCAAAAATGCGGCGTACATGCCTGCACAAGCAACTGGCTACGACCGGCAGACTGGGACCTGGTTTACCAAGAAGCCCGAGGTGATGGTTCGTGGGAATTCGCGGCCCGCAACAGCTAAAGAAGTTAAGGGAATGGATGTTTGGATATATTGTGTTGATGCGGAGGCGTTAGTTGAAATAATTGAAGATCGTCTCGTTCATGGTAACGCATCCAAATACAAAGTCAGAACAAGCTGAGTGATTTACATCCAGGCCGAGATATTTTTTTGAGATGGCGGAAAAAGAGTAATCCACCTGCTGACGTCGATAATTTCACTCATCACGAACCAACTGGCGAGTTTAACGACCGATCCTTTTCCGTCGAGGAATTCTCGAAGAGTTACGACGTCTCTGAAAACACTCCAGAAGGTTCGAGGGTAAGCTGACGGTCGTGAACAAAAAACAAAAATTGTGGGTGTCTGCGCGGTACCGTGCGACTAACGTTTTATGGCGTTCCGGCTGGTCACCATGTTGGGGTCGCTGATATCGCGACACGGTTACCGTTTTGTTTTTTCAATCCCAGCATTTTGTTAACCCGCCTAAGGACACTGAGGCGTCGGGGATCGTCACTTATCATCACTTTGCTTAGATCATTATTTCACTAGAGGTGAACCAATCGTTTTATATTGTCATGAGTTGAATTTTCTCAGACAACCCCTGAACCGCGAGCCCATCTGAGGACGAATGATTATAAGTTTACTCACATTTTTTCTGTTCATCAGTCCGACGCTTTCGTTTGCGAGTGAACAACCAGCTATGTTCTCAGCGGCTCGGGTTTACGGTGCAAAAAATCGTTTCTACGAGGTCTCTGTCGTCAGTGAGCGTGGCACACAGGTCTTGAAGTTTAACGGTACGCTAGAGTTATCGCCCGGAATTCTTACAGATTTTCTCGAAGCCGTCTCTGTGCTCAACTCGAAAGCGGATGTCATCGTTGAGATCAACTCAATTGGTGGAACCCCGTACTTATTTAAAATGGCTACAGATGCTCTTCGAAAAAAAATTGATGGCAGATTAGTAATCGCGGTCGTGCCGCCAAAAGCGGAATGCTCTTCCGCATGCATTGAGTTCTTTCTTCGAGCCGACGTTCGTGTTGCGGCTTCAGATGCAGATTTTGGATTTCACGCAGCGGCAAACATTCTTGATGGTTCCATCATCCGGGGCCTGGCGGAAACCATCCTCATCGAAGCAGGTCTTAGTGCGGGCGCCCTCGAAGCTCTGCGGACAAAGAAGATTTTTGAGACGCTTTCGGTCACTTATCTTTCTGGCGCTGAGCTTAACAAATTAGGAGCTCTCGACAGGCTGTATAGCTTGACTGGGAATTACACCGGCCTGATTGAATTACTTGATTTGTCGAACACGCCACGTAGAAACCAGTCCTGCGAGAGGTTGTTTTTCCCGGTTCCTCGTTAGAAGAGACGGACGAGAACGCTCGACCGAGCGCGGCCACGATGGCGCAAGTGTGAACCATCTTCCTAACAAGTGGTTCAGTTTCGCAGCTTTTGAGAGGTGAGATTTCATAGAACTAATTTTGACGAGATCGTGCATTCCCGGCTGGAAATTCGTCATCCAGCCGAAATGATGGATGAAAGATTTGATCCAAGATTTTGAATCGATGCTCAAGTCCGCGGCGCACCATTCCGTTGAGACGACCGCCATCGGTCGCAATATAGGCATTCACACTTTCAGCAAAATCTTCCGCGAAGTTCGCGCCCGCGTAGACTGACGCTTGGGCCTTATCTTTCGCCAATGCCGCTTGCCATGCTTCGGGAGGATCAAAGCGTTCGGTCAAAGGTAGGTTTCTTCGTCGATTTAATCTACCCGCCAGGGCGTGCGCCCATTCGTGCCAGTAGGTATTCGGAGAAATTTTTCCGTCATCAAGAGCCAAATGAATCTGTCTTGAATTGGCCCATTTGACTTGGCCTAGCATGCCTTCGTCGATCGGAAAGTTGCTGTCGGTTGTGCGAGACCACAACCATCCCGGCACGACGATGACCTCATCAATGACGTCCGCAAGATGCCGTGGGATTTGCATCTGTGCACTCTTGATCATGCCGAGGTAGGAATTGTAGCGCTCACCGACGTCGTGGTACGGCACGAAAACTTTGATCGGATGCGGACGGCCTGTTCGCGTCGGCATCTCCAGCGATGCCGTCATCATTGGGTATTTGCGTTTGCTATAGTCCCCACTTTTATCGAACAAATCCTCTGTCGTGAATCGGCGTGTGACTTTTGCGCTGGTATCGTCAATCCAGATTCCGTTCTTGAAAACGACAGATGGTCGATCGAGGACATCAAGGTCGGGCGGATGATAGATCCCGTCGACAAACTTTCCCTCCGTTGAGACCCGATAGATATCCCCGAATCTTCCTTCAAACTCCTCCCCGACACGAAGTGTTCGAATATCGAGATCATCCGGTAAACCATAATCTTCCGCTGCATTCGAACTGGGCAGCTCGATGATCTCAACCTTCCGATTTCGAAGCGGAAGGTCCTGGGGGGCCACGCCGGTCACATGGGTGCCATCGGAATTACGTTGCCGATAGTTTGCTTTGAAAGTCCAGGTCTCAAGATCCTTCATTTGCTCAAAGGCCCGCACGCAGGCAAGGGACTGCGGTGTTCGGACCGAAGGGTGCACGCGATGAGATTGCGGCTGGCCTGAGCTGACAGACGGCACAAGCAGAGCGATGCAAACGGTGTAGTCGCCAAACTTCGAATATCGCATCATGATCGTATCGGAATTTATGGCGTTAGTTTGTACTCGACTAAATGCGAGCTCGTCTAAAAACCCGAAAGGTGTGATGGGCCGCGCGGCATGTCGGGGTCGGCGATAGCGCGAGATGGGCCTCAGTTTTCTGGACTGGTTCAAAACTTGAGGGCAAAGGACAATTTTCCATGCGGATGACATTTGCCGGTTTCCTTGCGCCAATTTTGATGACCGTTGAGGTGGCAGTGGGATGCCCGACTTTTGAAAGTATCGATCAAATCTTTCAAAGCTTTGGCTACAATGATGAATCGCGACAAGCAGTTAAATGCCTCTCCTCTCTGCCAGACGAATCGAAGATTTTTTCAAGCGCGTCCTCAAAGCTGCCGGAGTTGCGCCTGGTGTTTGAAAGTCGTCTGAATATAATCACGATTAAGTCTGATGAAATTTCGAATGAATGCGACCGTGCCTGCACTTTCGAACGTAAGGTCGCCGGTCTACGAGATGGGCTATTTCGCGTCGACTTTCCAACGAAATACTTACCACCCAAGCAGCGATTGGCGTTTCGAGAATGCTTCGCAGGTCCGAGCCGTGCCGAGACTGATAGAGAGAAGATACGCCGGTAGTCGATTCGTGATGCGAGCGTAACGCAACAAAGTGAAGTTAGGTGCAACAAGGAGGACTCATCTTTTTCTATCAGTTGCTGACGATTTTAGTGTCAACAGTGGTGCCTCTATCTGCGAGTGAGCGACAAGAAGCGACACCTCGTAAGCCGAATGTCTTATCTTACTTCTACGAGGTGTACCCCAAAGGTTCTAGCAAGCCCGTCGACGGACTGAACTTCGAGGTTGAAGACGTTAACAACGGTTATCTTAAATTAACTGGAAATATGGAGGGCTACTTTGTCTTCGTTCTTTTTAAGGGTGATAAGTCAGACTGGATCATCGAGCAGAGCACGGGTTGTGGCCCTGAATGCGACCAGAGCTTTCAGGTCTATAGCTTCGCAAATGGAAAACTTTCTGCGAAAATAAAGTTTGAAAGTTTATTCGCGAAAAACAAGGTCGATGCGCATGTCGCCCGCCTGATTAAGAAACTCCCGAAAGGGCCCAATGGCGAAGCTTTGCAGAGCTGGATGAGACTACCGCAGTCTGGGAAATCGATAGATATCTTGATCGTCGATCAGAACCCCGGATTCACGAGGGGTAAGGTCTCTGTTTATCAGGCCGGAAAATTAAATTGGACAGGATCCAGATTTAATTTTGTTCCAATGAATCCAACGAAACCGTCTTCCATAGAAATTTCGAGCGTGCATTGAATCCCGACTTACGGCCTGCCGTACTGGGCTACATTCTCTACCTCTAGATGAAGACGTGACTAAGATCATTTAGGTAACGGCGTAAAAACGCCGATTAGTGATCGTTGTGTAATTTCCTTTTCTTGAGGACGCCAAGCTGTGCTCGTAATCGTTATATCGACTGTTATCTTGATGGCGGCGATTGTTTTCATTTACAACTCGCTGACGTTTCGAAAAAATGCAGTCGAACAAAGCTACGGTGCGGTTCATGCCTACATGAAAAAACGGGCTGACCTGATACCGAACCTCGTCGCTGTCGTTCGAGCAGCGGCTGAGCACGAAAAGGAACTGCTTCAGCAGATTGTCGAGCTTCGCACGGCGTTGAGTGACGAGTCTCGGCCCGACGGCCAGAGGATGCTTGAATCCGAAGAACTTTCGCGTTTGGTCCAACGCCTTTTTATCAGGACCGAGGGCTACCCAGAACTGAAATCGAACGAAAACTTTCTCGACTTACAACGACAAATCGCTGAAGTCGAAGACCAGCTTTCGGCCGCACGACGAGCTTACAACGGCTCGGTTACGTTCTATAACAATGGAGTCGAGATGATTCCATTCAGCCTAATCGCGCCACTGATGGGTCTTAAGATTAAAAGAGTCTATTCAACTTCTCAGACTGAAAGCTCAAAACCATGAACGGCTGGAATCCTCAACTCGCGGCTCTCGCACACTTGCGAAAAAAACAAAGCCATCACCTCAATCAGCCAGTCGCCTACTTTCTCGTTATCTTGATCATATTTGTCTTTTCAGTTCTTCGATTCGGGGTCCAAAACACGATGGGTGTTGGACTTGTAATCGCTTTTCTTGCGTTCAATTTTATTAGTCGCGGGCGATTTAAGTTCTTGAACAACTGGAGCAAAACAAATGGTCAGATGTCGGCAGACTCTTCTCTGATGGAGGGCCGAATTCTTCAGAGCGTAGCCGCTTCTGTCGATGAAATCCTATGCATGAATATGAGTGCACCAGATATCAGTTTGCCGTTGAGAAATTCAAACCTCGTCAAATCGAAGATCGATTACATCCATCGAACGCGCTGCATTTCTGGCGTTTTAGAATCTGCCGGCGCGGGGACCGAGATCGCCTTCTGCTCGACTTATATCGAAGCTGGTTTCACCTCGACCTACAAAGATTCTAAGGGCCAGGTACAAACTAGTCAAAATCCTGTCTATCAGGGTCTTGTTCTTGTCGCCGACTTTCCGAAGGCAGTGAGAGGCTGGGTCAATCTTGAGAGTGATAAACTTGAAACTCTTGGCTGGTTGGCCAGTGAGTGGCGACATTTAAACGATTCTAATCATGTTCGAATGGAGAATGTACATTTCGAGAAGGGCTTTCACGTCCGCGCAAGCTCGTCGATTGATGCACACCTCACGTTGACTTCAGATGTGATGGAGCGACTCGATACTTTTCGAAAACGACATCCAGATCATCCGTTTGCGATTTCGCTTAAAGACAAGGTCGCCGTGATGTTGCTACCAATGAAAACTAATCCCTTTGTGATTCGAGACAACCCCGATCTGTGGACTCACGAACTTGATCGACTGCGAGAGGCTTCAGAGATCACGGCAAGTTTTGTTCGAGCCATCGAAGACCAAGCCTTTTCAGTCGCGGCGGTGTCGTGATGCACGCGCAAGATCAAGCTCTTCTGATTTTAGCGGCTATTGGATTTGTCGGTGCCGTCGTAACGTTCTTTGTTCGGCGTCGCCTGGGAAAATCAAGGGCCTTAGCCAGCGTTTATTCGATGTGGATTTTCGGTGGCATACTGGCCGTCGGCGTCCTCTTTGGTTTTGTCCCCTTCTCGAAACACTCCATTGGTCTTGAACGCTTCGTGGTTCCATTCGTGATTTTGATTGGGACGGCCGTCGTTTCATCGGTGGTTGGGCTGGTTGTTCACCTCATCGATCACCGCGAAGTTGAATCGTCTGAGACCTTGCCCCTAGAAGCTCAAATTCTGCTTCAAGAGGTCGAGCATCAAAAGAAAGAAGCTGCCGAGAACCGTCGGGTGCCCACAGCGAACCTTGCTGGTGTTCCAGCCTGGAAGCAGTTCGCTGTGGAAAGTAAACGAAGAGCGGGCGAATAGGCGAAATTAGTTCGGATTTCGTTGACCATTGACGGGTCGGTCGACGGTTTCGTCGGTTAAAGGCGTCAGAAGCGTATTGGGGATCGCATCCACGGCCGTTGCAATTTGAGCGAAGCTTCCGCGTACACGGAACACGCCGAGCTGTGTCCACTGGCCTTCCCAAACCAAAAGTTCGACACCGTGTGAAAGCAGAACGTCTTTTTCTGAGCCGAACACGAGCGCCATATACATGATGTCGAGGTTTTTTTGGTCGACATTGTTGTTGAATGTTTTGGTGAGCCCAGTTGAGTCGTACCAATCTCGCCACCAATCAAATCGGGCGTCGTTTACAGTCAAATTCGAGTCGGCTTCTGAGAATAATCGTTGGTTGGGGCTGATGAAGCTTAACCCTAACTCGACGATGTCCGTCGGATTTTCTAACAGAGCTTTTAGCACATCGGGCTGAGACGAAAACATCGAGAGAATTCGGGCCGAGGGTACCCAGCTTGAGCTTTCAAACAAAGTTGAGCATTGCGCAGCTTCAGCCGTCGGAGACGCTAAAACGCAAACAAGAAGGACGGAACTTAAGAAACGTTTCATAGCTAGGTGGGTAGCATGGTCCGCTTCGTTTTCAATGGCTTATAGCTTTGGGGCCAAAAATCGTCACAATGTCAGAATTGTTACAGGCGATTTTTTACGTGAGCTCTGTTAGCTTCTCAGATCGAGAAGACCCGTTGGGGTCTTGAATTTTGACGTCGGAGCAGTTTGTGTTGAAAAGTCTGTTTCTGTTTTTAGCGGCATCCACGACAGCGATCGCGTTTACAGCTGGCGCCAGCGAGCGCAGTGGTACATCGTCGCTACAAATGCCGAAGCTTGGTTCTAAAAAAACCGGCTACACGTCACAAGGTGTTCGTGTCGGTGCATTTAAACCAATGCTGACAACCCAAAGCTCGAGCGATGTGAATGGGCAAGTGGTCACCCGCAGCGGTGGATCGACTAATGATTCGGTAGGTTTCAGCGTCGGTTACATTTCGATGCCGGTTTACCGACTCGGTTGGGAAGCCGCATTGTCGGGATTTTCGATGCGAGACACAGCTACGACGAACTTCAATCTTCGAGTGGTCGGTAACCTCACGGCTGCGCTGAATTCGGGCGTCTATTTTAAATCCGGGGTCAACGTCAGTGACATGACCGGCAATGTCGTGTTGCCTGGTGGACCCGCGTCGGTTTCGCCAGGGCTTGGTTTTCAATTGGGATCAGGCTACCAGATCAATCAGAACTTTGGGGTCGATGCTTCCTACGTGTGGCTGTCTCAAAAACACGATCGTGCAGGCGAGCTTTTTCAACAAGGTGTTGAACTCGCGCTGACCGGTACATTTTGATTTCCGGCTCGCGCCTAGAGATTAGAGCTAAAAAGTTGCTGGCACGATGGGCCGAAGCTTGGAGCGCGCGCAAGCTTGAAAGTTCTAGACGCAGCGACGACGAGGTACTGGTACGAGGACTCGGACCTATCGGGATTTGTCACTTTTTGTGTGAAGCGGTCGATCTCCCAAAGCGGACCGCCGACGTAGTCGGCACCGAAATAAATGTAGCGTCCATTAAATCCAATAATCGAGTCGTAGAGACCAGACTTGCCAGAATCTTTTAGCGATCCATTTGGCCCACGCGAGAAATATCGAACTGCACGTTCGCGGTGAAATTGAACGACATCGATTTTTTGCCCGTCGATTTCGATAGGTTCTGACAGCTGAATGAAACCGAGATTTTGGCTCGATTTATTTTGTAGAATTCCGGTGACCTGAAAATTAAATTGTACATTCAGTGTTCGAAGCGGACTGATTTCAGTGAACTCGTCTGTGCGACTCGGTTGTGAATTCCAGCTCACTTTTCGGTCGGGGCTGATCTCGAGCTCGCCAGACCGAGCGGTTTTAATTCGCACGCGGCCAAACGAAATCAATTCCCAGCGAAGCTCGAGGTTCGACATTTCCCAAACGCCGCCCGCACCGAGATGCCCAAGCTTCACGAGCCCGCTGGTGACACCTGTCTGATTTGGCCAAACGAACTCGAGCGCGTCGATGCGTTCGCCGTCTATTTTCAGATAAGAGTCGAGCTGAAAGAATC
>JALHOI010000046.1:8760-12005 GCA_022843085.1 Pseudobdellovibrionaceae bacterium | reverse complement strand
GCGGGCGGGCCAGCGACTTCAAAAACAGATTCGGCCGATGAGATCACGCTGAAGCTTGTGAGGAACCCAAAGCTGTTGGATGCGATTCGTGGATGGTCAAAAAATCCAAGTCTTCAGATTGTCGCGTTTAAACTGACAGCGACGCCTGATCTCGACGACCGGGCCAAACGCCTTGCAAAACTGATGAAAAATTCGAACGCTGACTTTGTCGTGACAAATGACCATGGCGAAATGCCCGCGTGGCAACTCCACAGACGCGGCAAGGGGCAAATCGCCCAAGGCACCGAGCGCGAAGACTTGGCCTTCGCACTTGAAAAGGAGCTTCATGATTCTCTGTCTTGATGTGGGTAACACAACGATTCATGCCGGCGTCTATCCCACAACGTCGACGGCCAGCGGGTCGGCTGCGAAAAACCCAAAGCTGAGAGCTCAATTTCGACGAACATCTGAGTTTCGCGCGTCCAGCGATGAAATCGGACTTTTTCTTTTGTCAGCTCTTCGTGAAAACGGTGTTGATCCTAAAGCGATCACGCGAATCGCGATCTGCTCGGTTGTGCCCGACGCCGTCTATTCGATTCGCGGTGCCTGCCAAAAGTACTTCAATCAAGTGCCCTTTCTGCTGCAAGCCGGAGTCAAAACAGGATTGAAAATTCGGTACCGAAACCCTCTTGAAGTCGGCGCCGATCGCATCGCGAATTCAATTGCGGCCGTCGACATGTTTCCGAATCGCAATTTGATCATTGTCGATTTCGGAACCGCGACAACATTTTGTGCGATCTCGAGTGAAAAAGACTATTTGGGCGGAGTCATTATTGCCGGAATTCGAATTTCGATGGAAGCGCTTGAAAATCGAACTGCCAAACTGCCGTCTGTTGAGATTCTACCGGTCAAAACTGCGCTCGGTCGCTCGACGGTCGAGAGCATACAATCAGGACTTTATTTTGGCCAAATGGGTCAGGTCAGAGAAATTTGTCATCGAATCACAGCCGAATGTTTTTCGGTGTCAGGCGAATCTGCGGGCAATTCAGGCGGCGACGCGGCCGACGGCCCCGCCAGCGGCACCGGCACGAAAAAGCCGCTACTTCTTGCGACGGGCGGCTTTGCGGGTCTTTTTGAAAAAGAAAATCTTTTTGATCGGGTGATTCCTGATCTTGTTTTGCGCGGTCTCTACCTCGCGACAGAAATGCAAGAGGGCGTATGATGTTAAATATGTTGAAAGCAAAAATCCATCGAGCCACCGTCACGGATGCAGATCTCAATTACGAGGGATCGATCTCGATTTGCCCGACCCTTATTTCCGCTGCGGGCCTGCGACTGTTCGAGGTTGTCGACATCTACAACATCAATAACGGCGCTCGTTTCTCAACCTACGTGATTGAAGGAAAGCCGAACGAAATTTGCCTCAATGGCGCAGCGGCACGCATGGTTCAACGTGGCGATCTGGTTATCATTGCGAACTACGCCCACTACACCGAGGACGAAGCCGGGACGCACAAACCCAAAGTGGTTTTTGTCGACGATAAAAATCAGATCAAAAAACTAGCCGCGCACGGCTGAGTGCTTACGGAACGAGCTCGTTCGCCTTGAAGCAATACTCTTTTTGTAGATCACGCTTTGATCCGTGGACCGTACCCGTACCATTGATGATCGTCATCTTGCGAGACCGGACGTCATTTTTGAATTGCGACCTCACCGACACAATTCGAATTTCGAGAAGCTTCGTGAGTCGCGCGGTCTCCGTCGCCTGCGGATTCGCTGCGACATACTGGCGATACTGCGCAAGATGTGTCGAGTTGAGCCCGCCATTTTGAACAACGATATCGTACATCATCAAAAGTGATCGCAGTTCGGTAAACTTCAACGAATCGAAATATCCGCCCGCTTTTTTGAACATTGCTAGCGCAGCTTGAACCTGCAAACTGCGGTATGGCGCCGTAACAGCGACCGACAAAAATGAATTCTTCCAGTCGGTCTTGAAAACTGAACCACCCACGGTTTTGTATAAGGTATTTTTAGCCCATGTGACGCTCGCAGCTGTTTTGGCGTCAGACGCCGAAATCGTGTTCACTTCAAAGCCCTCGTCTAACGGAGACAGCGCCTCTTGATCCGGGAAAAGCTCTTCCGAAAAAGTATCGTCATTCAAAAGAACTTCGAACTTACTTTCGTCGCTCGCGCTTGCGGCGGTGGCGGCTGAAAATGGCTTTAACATCGCCGTCAGTGACTTTAGATTTGCTGTCGAAAACAGCGATTGCATAACAGAGGGCTGTTTTTGAACCATCGACTGAAGCATCGGCTGCAGGGTTCCTTGCCCGAAGTTCTGCTGATTGAGACCCAAGCTCATGCCTTGGTCGTCGAAGTTGTTTCCAAGATTGGCCCATCCCGCACCACCCTCAAAACTGCCGGTGATATTGAGCGCGAGCGCCATAGCTTTGCGGTCACTCTGCACCAAGGTCTTGGGCCACTCAACACCGACAAAGTCGAGTTTGCTACAAATGCCAAGCGTTGGCGACTGTACGGGTTCAGGGCTCGCCGTCGGCGTTGGTACCATGGCGGGTCCATCGCCTGGCGGTGTCGAACGTTCAGTTTCAGTCTGCGAGGCAAGCTCGGCTGAGTTCGTCTTAAAGCCCTCTGAACACGCTGAGAGTGCGAAAAAACCCAATAGCAATATTAAAAAGTGTCCACGAGTTCCCATCTTGGCCTATCGGCGGTCGCGCTTCGTCCTTGAGCTGGACTCGCCAAAGGTGGCGTCAGATGGGGCGAAGGCGTACGAGCTTCAAAATCTCGACCGGGGCTTTGACTCGAAAAGCTTGCGCACGTGGGTTCCACTCTTCGCTTTGAGGCCGCAACTGCGCAGAAACGCGCCTAGATTTAGGCTCACGCGACTCGATCACAAAACTCGCAATGTCGATTCGAGAATCGAGCCAACCCTTGCGAAGAGCGACTTTGATTTCAGAAATTCCAAGTTGAGCAAATGCAACGTCGGAGTTTTTCTCCGCAAAGTCTTGGGCTGAGGTTGCAAGTATGAGCTCTTTTGCAGGGTGCGCCTTCGTGTGACACCGTCTCGCCCATACAAGCTCGCGAGCATCGAGGCTTTCGATCTGCTTAAAGAGGCTTGAAAGCCTCGGCATGCGACACGACGTAACAATCAGCAAGCCCACTTCGAGTCGCGCCGTACTCTCAATTTTGACAGGCTTTTCAGCGTCGACTTCAGAGAGAGCAACTTGCAGAGTCGGTGCAAACGGCAT
>JALHOI010000046.1:2122-8750 GCA_022843085.1 Pseudobdellovibrionaceae bacterium | reverse complement strand
GAAGTTGATTCGCTTCGCGCGGTCAGGAGCCAAGCCTGTGACGATGACCTGAAGGGCATCGCCATACTCGCGCGCGAGTTTCGGCCATCGATCAAGCGGTTCGTATTTCAAAAGCTCGCGATCACCCGAACGTTTTACGAGAGACCTCAAATACTGGATTCGTTGAGAAGTCGTGAGGCTTGCGACATCCGCGACAAGCTGACTTGTCAGCCAATCGGTGAGACTTAAAGGGTTCGGCAATTCTGAATTTTCCAAAATTGAACAGAGCCCGCTCCATTCCCGTGGATGGGCACTTCGGCACAAATCGCGAGTGGAACGAACGTACGGAAACCAATTTGACTGAGCCGGTGGAAGCCTCTTGATGGCTTCGTCGTCGCCGAACGCGATCGCAACGATGGCTCGAGCCACCGCTGCTGAAGTTACATCGTACATACCTTCAAAATTGAATCCGCGAACTTCATCAAGCCAGAGACGCAGAACGTGCGTCTCAAAAGCGTAACGCTCGGCGGTCATTTCTGCCGTCGGGCGAATGTAAAGTCGGCGTGGATTCAAGCCGATTATCGAAGCAAGCCTTTCAAGCCGAACCAAAGATCGATTGATTGAATCAGTTTGCCAGACGCCGATGGCGGCGTCGGTCTCTGTGGATGGATCAACTTCAACGAATGAACTTTCAACCCAACGCGCCGGTTCGGCGATTCGCGATGCAGCGCCCGCGTAGACAACGACAAGAACAAAGGTGGCGAAGCAAAGTACGAATCTGTAGGCCCGATTCTCAAGAATCTGTTCAAGCCGATCTGCAAGATTCGACCAGCGACGCTGCCACGAGTTTTCCTCAGAAGAGTTCATCGCATCCTCGGTCGGAAGACATTTCACCTCTGTCGAAACAATCAACAGACGAGTTTGTGCGAGCACCGCGTGATTCTCGCTACCACCAACCGTCGAAGACTAAAGGCGATATTCGTGCCACACGACCAGAGTTGTGCTCTATCCGATCGGCAGTCCTGCTCGACTCACCTTCGAAGGCAGCTCGTGGCCAATTATCGGTTGAAGCCAGCGGGCAGTTTCGACAAGTTCATTGAGATCGAGCCCGGTCTTCATACCCATGCGATGAAGCATATAAACGACATCTTCGGTTGCAACGTTGCCCGTAGCAGCTGGAGCATAAGGGCAACCGCCAAGTCCACCAATCGATGTATCGAACGAACGAAGTCCAATCTCAAGCGACGCAAGAATATTAGCGAGTGCGGTTCCGCGCGTGTCATGAAAGTGCATCGCAAGATTCTTCTTTCCAAGCTCTGAGATGAGTGCGCGACCGATGCGGGCGACTTGTCGTGGATCCGCAACACCGATTGTGTCTCCGATGGAAATCTCGTCACAGCCGAGCTCAGCCAGTTTGGCAGCGTACTTAACGACTTTGGCTTCACTGACTTTTCCTTCGAAATGACAGTCAAAGCACATGCTCAAATAGCCGCGAACCGTGAGCCCATTTCGCTTGGCCTCGTCGATAACGTCTTTATACCTCACGAAGCTTTCACGAATCGTACAATTGATATTCTTTTTAGAAAACGTCTCGGACGCTGAAGCAAAGACCGCGATTCGTTCGACGCGACTTTCGAACGCCGCTTCAAGGCCGCGCTGATTGGGCACCAAAGCCGAAATACGTACCTTCTTGAATGGCGAACTCTTCAATCTTCGCTCTTCGAGAACTGCTGTGATCAGTTCACTCGAACCCGCCATTTGCGGAACCCACTGGGACGACACGAAGGCGCCGAGCTCGAGCTCGCGACATCCCGCATTGGCAAGTTTGCGCGCGAGCAGATGCCGATCGGTGATCGCGAGGGTCTTCTTCTCATTTTGCAAACCATCGCGCAGCCCAACCTCAACAATTCGGACAGTCGTATCGTTCGTTTTCATACTTTCAACTTGGCCAACGTTGCACCCAACGTGACCTGTTGACCTACCTCGCACAAAATCTCAAGCACCTCGCCTGTAACGGCGGCTTTCAATGTGTATTCCATCTTCATGGCCTCCATCACAATCAGTGTTTCTCCGGCGATTACGGTTGATCCGACGGTTGAAACCACTTTAATAATTTTGCCCGGCATCGGCGCACGAACCTGTGTCGGATCAACACCGGCTACGTTAGTAGCTCCACGTGCAGCACGTCCCGAGGGTGGCGATTCGATCGTCCAAACTTCTCCTGCAAGCGAGAACCAGGTTGTTTCGCCAGCCTTCGCAACCGCGCCGAACATGCGCTGACCGTTAATTTCAATTTCAATTTTTTTCATCACACGTTGCTCCACGCGCGACTGCTGATCCAGACGTTCGGCGCCGCCCGCCTGCTTTCAACGGCCTGACCTGACGACGCACCAAATTCAGAATTTGAAGCTCGATTCTGAAACTCGATCTCGACCGGTGATCTTTCGCGAGCGCGCAGACCATCGGGAAAGTGTGATCCTACAAATTGGGTCGTCATTGTTCCTTGAATGAATTCAGGGTGAGACATCATTTCGCGCACAAGCGGAATGTTGGTGTGAACCCCAAGCACAAGGCTCTCAGCAAGTGTCGCCTTCATTTTTTTTATGGCCCGCAGGCGAGTTTCGTCCCACACGATAACTTTTGCGATCATCGAATCGTAGTAGGGAGTTACCTCATCGCCCGCTTCTATACCGGTTTCAAACCGGCGACCTGGCCCCTCGGGCCACTCCATGCCAAGAACTTTTCCAGTTGAGGGAATTCCACCAGCGTAAGGATTTTCGGCGTAAATTCGCGCTTCGATCGCATGTCCGTGAGCCACTAAAGTTTCTTGCGGCCAAACACGAAACTCGTGAGCTGCGTTCAAAATCTGAGCTTTAACGAGATCGACACCGAGAACCATCTCGGTCACCGGATGTTCAACCTGCAGGCGGGTGTTCATTTCCAGAAAATAGAATTGGTCGTCCTGCAGCAAGAACTCGACGGTGCCCGCACCTTGATAATCGGCAGATTGTGCAAGCCGAACTGCGGTCTCGCCCATTGCGCGGCGAAGTTCTGGTGTGAGCACAGGCGACAATGCCTCTTCAATTATTTTCTGGTGACGACGCTGAACCGTGCATTCTCGTTCGAACAGATATGAAACTTCACCGCCGCTATCACCAAATATTTGAAACTCGATGTGTTTCGCATGATCAAGGTACTTTTCGAGAAAGACGATTGCTGAACCAAAAGCGGCAAGACCCTCGCGCTGTGCGCTCGCGATTTGTTCGACGGCCTCTTCACGCGAGCGAATGACCTTCATGCCGCGACCGCCACCGCCTGCAGCTGCTTTAACAATGACCGGAAAACCGATCTTTGCAGCTTCTTCAACTAGCGTCTCAATTCTTTGATCGTCGCCCATGTAGCCAGGCACAGAAGGCGCCTTTGCTTGAGCGATCGTCTTCTTTGCGGCAATTTTATCGCCGACGGCGCGAATTGAGGCAGGCTTTGGACCAACAAAAATTAGGCCTGCATCTAAAACGGCCTCTGCAAAATTTGCGTTTTCAGAGAGAAATCCGAAGCCCGGGTGAACGGCATCTGCCTTACCGGCGAGAGCCCCGTTCACACAACGCTCGATGCTGAGATAACTTTCGTTGGTCGGGGCCGGGCCGATACAGATGCGAGTGTCAGCCATACGGTAGGCGCGTGTGCCTTGATCCGCTTCTGAATGAAGAAGCACCGTACGAATTCCAAGCTCGCGACAGGCGTGAATAATTCGAACTGCGACCTCGCCGCGGTTTGCGATCGCAACCGATTGAATACGCCTCACGTTGTTCCTTTCACGGCACGCCAGCTGGGTTCGCGCTTCGCGAGAAAGGCACCCAGACCCTCTTGGCCCTCGTCGCTGATACGACGCTCGGCAATGGCCGCCGTCACTCGCCGGCGAACGTTCGACGGATCCGAAAAACCAATTTCGTTCAAGAGGGACTTCGTCATTCGCACGGCCTCAGGCCCGGCCTCGCGAATCGAGCTCAAAACTCGTTCTTTTTCTGAGGCCACTTCTTCGGCTGTTCCAACAAATTGGACTAGGCCAGCCTGAAGCGCTTGCTCGGCGTCAAAGCCCTCGCCTGTGATCATCCAGCGACGCGCCCACGACGTACTCATTTTTTGTAAAACAAAGGCCGAGATGACAGCGGGCAGAATTCCGAGTCGCACCTCAGAGAAACGAAGCTGCGTTCCGGTTTCGGCGAGTGCGATATCGGCGCAGGCCGTGATGCCAACAGCACCCCCCATGGCGTGGCCGTGGATATGTACGATCACAGGTACTCGACACTTCCGAACTGAGTCGAACATTTTAAAAAGCTGATCGGCGTCGGTTTGATTTTCTTCGCGCGAAAACTTCGACATCGATTGCATGTATGAAAGGTCGGCGCCGGAACAAAACGATGCCCCTTGGCCCGTCAACACAACAGCGCGCAAGCTCGGGTCGTCGTTTCCAGCCTCAGTGAAGAGTTCGGTGAGCTCGTTGATCGTCGTGAGGTCAAAGGCGTTGCGCATCGCAGGGCGCGCGAGCACGACGTTCAGAACATTCCTCTCGACGGCGGCTTGAATACGAGTGAAGCCAGAATAATGAGTCATTCACTACATCCTGAATACGCCCTTACGGCGCGGTTCTCGAGTGGAATTGCAAGAAGCTGAAAGCGCAAGCGCCAGTACACGTCGCGTGTCTTTCGGATCAATGACCCCGTCGTCCCAAAGCCTTGCTGACGAATAGTAGCACGAGCTTTCTTCATCATATTTTCTAAGAGTCGGAGCCTTAAAGGCAGCTTGTTCGTCCGTGGTCATTGTCTGTTTTTTTTCAGCAAGTTGATCAAGCTTCACGGTTAAAAGAACGTTGGCTGCTTGTTCTCCGCCCATGACCGAGATGCGAGCGTTTGGCCACATCCATAAAAATCGCGGCTGAAAAGCTCGGCCGCACATGCCGTAATTTCCCGCGCCGTACGAGCCTCCGATGATAACGGTGAATTTTGGCACTGACGCGTTCGATACCGCCATAACCATTTTCGCGCCATGCTTAGCAATTCCTTCGTTCTCATATTTACGCCCGACCATGAAGCCCGTGATATTTTGCAAAAAAACGAGTGGGATTGAACGCTGGTCGCAGAGCTCAACGAAGTGAGCAACCTTCAGCGCACTTTCGCTGAACAACACCCCGTTGTTCGCGACGATACCGACCGGCATGCCTTCGATGTGCGCGAATCCACAAACAACTGTGTCACCATAGAGCGGCTTGAACTCGTGCATGCGACTACCATCGACGATGCGAGAAATGATTTCGCGAACATCAAAAGGCTTACGAGTGTCCGACGGTATGATCCCGTAGATATCCTCGGCTGGATAGGCGGGTTCTTCAGGCGTCATGAGCCGAAACGGAATGTCTTTCACGCGATTGAGGTGCGCAACAATGTCGCGAGTGATTTCAATCGCATGCACGTCGTCTTCGGCAAGATGATCTGTGACACCACTCAACCGGCTGTGCACGTCTGCGCCACCCAGATCTTGCGCGCTGACCTCTTCGCCCGTCGCTGCTTTAACAAGCGGCGGGCCGCCAAGAAAAATTGTCCCGGTACCTTTAACAATGACGTTTTCGTCGCTCATCGCGGGAACGTATGCACCGCCCGCTGTACATGAACCCATAACAACAGCAATCTGAGCAATCGAAGCCGCCGACATTCGAGCCTGATTAAAAAAGATTCGGCCAAAGTGATCGCGATCAGGAAAAACTTCAGCTTGCAGCGGTAAGAACGCGCCGCCTGAATCGACAAGATAGATACAGGGCAGATTGTTTTCCATCGCGATTTCTTGCGCGCGAAGATGTTTTTTAACGGTCATTGGAAAGTACGTGCCGACCTTCACCGTCGCATCATTCGCAACGATCATGCACTCCTGCCCGCTCACGACTCCAATCCCGGTGATGACTCCGGCTGCGGGTGCGGCTCCGTCGTACATTCCCCAGGCGGCTAAGGTCGAAAGCTCGAGAAACGACGAGCCCGTATCGAGCAAGGCTTTCACTCGTTCGCGCGCCGTCAGCTTACCCCGAGACTTGTGTCGATCGATCGACTCTTGGCCGCCCCCAAGCTTCGCGATCTCGATTCGCTTGCGCCATTCTTCAACAATTTTGCGCATAGCAGATTCGTTGGCCCGAAACTCAGCACCACTTCGGATTTCGCGGGTGGTGTACGCCGAAGTAAGCGTCGGACCGGTCACGACATCTGGCAATCCGTTAAGACTTTGGCTCACGTTTTGACTCCTGAACTTTCGACTCCGGCATTTTTAACTCCCGCAATTTGGCGCCTCAAGGAGGCCCGAACTTCAAGATCGACCTGCACAAGCGCAAGGCCCTCTTTGTCGCAGCCAAAAGCCGTCAAATGCGCGACGGCTCCTTGCGACAAGTGCGCTAGCGCTTCGCGCCGAAAGTCTTCGCGTTCATTTAGGCTCCATTCAAGAAAAATCACGCCATCGTTTCGGTCGCGCTCGACCGTCAGAGGCTGAAGCCACCGAATGTTGAGACCTTCAAGCGCAATCGATTCGCCACCAGCGATGTCGAAGACCCCGCTCAGAGCACGGTGGGCGATCAGCTCGCTAGCTTCAGCCACTGTCGACGCCTTCCAGC
>JALHOI010000046.1:0-2112 GCA_022843085.1 Pseudobdellovibrionaceae bacterium | reverse complement strand
CGTGTCTTCGGCCAGTGATGCTCCTGTAAGTCTTGTCCCCTGCCGGCCGAGGCCGAGGTGCCAAATCGCTCGATCCACCGCGTGTGCACCCACGCGCTGAAGCGTTGAACGCAGGACATCGGCCACAATCGCTTTCGTCCTTGGACTCGAAAGCGTCGAGACCAAATCTGAAACTTTATCGATCTGGCGAAATTTTGCTCGCAGCGCAAAACTCTCAAATTGCGATCTTAGATTCGTACGCACGACGCGAAAGCCCTTCGTTTTGAGTCTGTTGACGTAACAACGCGGTCGAGTCTACTGTCTAGACTGACTTTCTCGAAGTAAAGATTGCGAAGAAAGCTTTGACGCTGGGAGGCCTCGTGGGGGTCAGTAAATACATAGCGACGGCCATCGGCATTGCCTTAATGGTTTGGACTTGGGACCTCGCTCATAGCGATCGAGGCGTCGCCCTCGAGCAGCGGCGCGAAATTGAAGCGACCCTCGAAGAGACAATCGCGCAGTACATCAAGTCGCGCCGGCCTGGCGTTACAGATGTCGTATTCCAACAGCTGTATAGTGAAGATGTTTCGACTCCGCCTTCCGACACCGGGGCCGAGACAAAGGAAATGTTGGTTCGATTTCGTTACCTCACCAATGAGCCGGCTGAAAACGGCGAAATGACTGAGCAGGTATTCGAAGGCTCGGTTCGACTCAGGTCAGAAGATGGCCTCAATTGGCAGTGGATGGACGAGAGTGTTCGTTCACCGATCATTCGGTACAAAAAGGGGACTGAGATTCAGCCCGGTGGCGACCCTGCTCGCTGACGGACTACCAGTGAGTTTTTTGCCAGTGCGCTTTTTGACGGTCGACGAAGAGGGTTACTTTGTCGTTGATGGCCTGCGTGTCGCTGACGCGACACTTGGTCATGACTGGTTGTCACGCCTTCGAATGGATCATCGGGGCCGGCCGACCTTGATCGGCGAAACTGATTCACACGTTATAATCGAGGCCTTCGATCAACCGCTTGTCGCGCGGGACGTTCAGGTTCGTTCCGAGTTGCGGCCCGAGCTCACGGCGACTTTTCCCTACGGATTTGAAGCGAAACTGGCCAGTGACAGCTTGCGAGTCGACGAGTGGGATCGATTTCATGCCCGAACTGAAGACGGCGTTCCGGTGGTCTTCAATCGATCGGCACAAAATCGATTGTTTGAATCCGCTTCGGAGTACGATGACGATTCGGTCACATTTGGCGAACACACATTTCGTGTGCGTCCCCACTTCGAGGATCTCAAAGCGGCCGAAACTTCGAGCTGGTGGGATGAACGGTACGAAAGCGGCGACACGCGGTGGGACGCCGCTGGTGCTCATCCGCTACTTGATTCACTGATTCCGCCGCTGAAGATCACACGTTGTCGAATTCTGATTCTTGGTTGCGGCGCCGGGCACGATGCCGCGTGGTGGGAGAAACAAGGCCACATCGTAACGGGTGTCGACTTTTCTAAAGAGGCGATCGAGCAGGCACGAACACTTTATGGTGAACGCGATTCGTTGAAATGGGTCCAACTCGATGTATTCAATCTGCCAAAAGATTGGACGAGTCGCTTTGACATCGTGTTTGAAAACACAATGTTCTGTGCAATTCCCCCAGCGAGACGCGAAGAGCTCGTGCGCACCTGGTGGCGTTTGCTTACGCCGCGCGGGCGAGTGATCGGGCTTGCTCTCATCATGGACAAACTCGCTGGGCCGCCCTACGGCGCGAGTGAGTGGGAGCTTCGACAACGTCTGCTCATACCGCCTCGGCGTATCCCGTTATCGCTTCGTCGTGCGCGATTTCTTCCGCTGCTTTGGAATCGCGAAAAAAAATCGATCGAAAAAAGATTGGGCCACGAACTTTTCTTCGTCGTTGAGCGCGCAGATTCTTTGACGGATTGAGTCTAAAATCCGTTAGGAATCCGTGAATTCGAGATTTCATTTCGCGGCGCGCATACCAAACATTTCCTAAGAACTAATTTGGAACCAGTCGACTTAAGTATTTGAAATTACTGAGTGTAGAAAGTTCTACCGAGAAACCATTTCAGGCTTTTGACGCAATCTGACTTAAGAGAACCTTATGGGTCGATAAATAAAAAACTC
>JALHOI010000045.1 GCA_022843085.1 Pseudobdellovibrionaceae bacterium | reverse complement strand
ATAAGCAATGTAGCCTTCATATTTTTTACCGGCGAGATTGTAGTCGACTGATTTTTTGACAATCGCAGCCTCGACAGAACTTGAAGCAATCAGGAATGCGCCCGCGATCGCCGGTACGGCTGCTGCAGCAAGCACTGCTGTCATTCGAGACGCGAAGTTGAAACCGAAATTTCTATTTTCGAACATAAAGACCTCCTAAAGAAATGAACCAAACTGTACTAATCAAACAATCGCTCTGTCTCGTTCAAATCGTCGCCGCGTTGCGGTTCGAAGTCGTTGGTCGGGGCAATAACATCGGGATCGGGTTTTTCTGAATCAAGTTTGAAAGCACCTGTGTTTCCGGGAGCCGAAATTCTCTGTCCAGTGCCGACTGACCCTCGCGATCGACGCGCTGGTATCGAATTGAAAACGACGTTTAGAGTGAAAGCCTGACCGCTCGCATCGCGTTGCCCCGTTAGAGTCTGCATATAGCCCGCGCGAATTTCGACCGTTTGCCCCGGACGAAAGCCAACCCAGCCGCGCGCTTGCAGCACGGCGGGATTATAGGCCCGGTAGCGGGCGCTGCCAGCATTTGCTGTTGATTGTGTTAGCTTGCGCTCGGCATCGGTCAACTCGTCACTGAGTAGAGTTTCACGACCCTCAACACCGCCACCAACCATTAGAAAATCGCCGATTGGCAGCTCGCCAAAAATTCCATATAGAAGCTTCTTTGCGAGCCCCGAGGTCGGAATAAGTGTGCCCGCGTATCCTGTAAGTCGAAACGATTTAACGTCTTTGCGCATGTGTAAAATCGCGCGACCGTAATAGGCGCCGTCGTCGATGAGCGGTGTTGTCTGTCCGCTGGTGAAAGTTTTCAGCGGCCCACCTGCATCGAGTGGCAGACCAGCTTCGACCTCGGCCACCATCAACAGCCACTGTCGCCACACCGTGAAGTGTCCACCGAGGTAAGCTTGCGTAAGACCACTCGTTGTCTTCTCGTTAATTGTATCGACGGCGCGGACTTGGCCAACTCCGGCACCTGCGTACATCGAAAACTTTGGCCAAAACGCGTACCGCCCGCGAAGCCACGTATTGAAATCAGAAAACTGATTATCGCCCGGTAGGGCGACGAACTGGCCACGCGTCGAATCGTAGTTCGCTTTCGTCGAAAAGTACTCGGTCGTGCTTGAAACACCAAACGCGCCCTTGCGCCACGACCAAGGCGGTGGCTCAACAGGGCTCGCCTCTGCAGTTTGTGACACAAAGGCTACCGACAAAAAGAAATTCGACAAAAAGAAAATCGGAATGATAGCGAGGCGAGATATGCTTTTCATGACTTCAAAACGGTAACACCGAAGGCAGGCGTGACCAAGCGTGATGTCGCTGGTACTGTCTGGCGATGCCACAATATTTAAGTCTCTATCAGCTTGAAAATCTTCAAAGAGCGCAAACTAAGTTTATACTCGTCGTGCTGACAGATAGTTCGCGTGTTGTTCCGACTCATCCTCTCCTTAAGGCCGACCTTGTGCTCGACGCGACCGAAGCCTCGGCGCAGATCCAGTCGCATTTTACCGAGCTTGCGTGTCCCTCTTGGTGGCCTGTCGTTTTGATTTCACTGGCCGGCCTGGGCGACGCGGAAGTCGCAAAAAATCTTGAATCGCACGGGCTCATCAACGTTTATTCCTACAGAGGCGGCTGGAGCGCGTTACTAGCTGGGACATAGGTCTTGAAGGGGCATTCGAAACAAATCGCCTAAGCGCTCGACACTGTTTTCGACATTCCATCTGCCCCGTTAAAAGTGTGTCGCTCTTGAGACAATCGGCCAGGCTTTCGCCCCTCGCAGTAGGAGTTCGGGCCTCTGGCCGATAAGATAGAAAGAGTAGCAAGGGGGGCCTAGAGATGGTCAACACACGGGTAACCGTTCAGTTTCGTTTCGCGATAACGGCAGTTTCACTGCTGATCGCCACGAGCCTGATTGGCTGCAAAGCCGACAGCAATTATTTTACGACTTCGAATTCCTCGGTCGGCAGCGGTGACGGGTCTTCAAAAGATGCGACAGCTGGATTTCGCATCCGCCTCAAAGCGAAAGACGGAGTTAAAGGGTTTCTTCACAAGTTCGGAGATATCGCCGAGGCTTGCGAAGTGCCCTTGGCCTCGAAAGAAACTCCGACCGAAGTTAACTGCATGATGAATATGCTTGAATACGATCTTTGGTTCTATGGTTACGAATACGAAGTGAATGTTCCGGCGGGAACTGCTGAGAGCCCTTTTTGCTCGTACCTGCTCGAAACGCCTCATCGCTATTACAAAGGGCAAGCGGGTTACGGTCCGCAGACCGCCACGATCACAATGACCGACGGGGTTATGACGATCTGTAATATCGGCGGGATTCCGGCGACCATCAATGCTGCACAACAAACGTGCGGAAATTCAGAGGTTGTTTTCACGGCGAGCGGCACGCTTCTCTCGTGCGAGTACAACTACGGCCAGCAGGTTGGCAACGTACGCGGTCCCAACTGCTGTCAGGGCGAAGCCAACGTCAACGTGACAACGGTCTCGACTGTCGGTGCTCCGCCGCCGGCTCCGACGAGTGTCACGACAAAGATTGATTACGGTGGTCGAGTGTCGAACTGCCTCGAATCAACGAACGACTTCATTCCGACTTGGCCGAAAATCACAGGCCCGCAGATCGCAGCGACCCTAGTCAAAGAACTCGGTGCTGGTGGCCTTGTTCGTTCGCAGAAGCTGCCGTCGGCTTTCGAACTTGATAGTCGATCTTTAAGATCAAAGACGCTTTCTGACTTTTTAAATGCGGGATTTCATGGTTGGAATGTTTATCAAAGCAGCGCCGCGACCTTCGACCAAAACGTGGTCATACCAAAAGCGATGAAACCGGATTTCGATTATGGAGCTGATGGTAGTCACAGCGGAACAGACGCGACCCCGCTTCCGCAGGCCGGAAAAGGCGCTGTCGTTTTCGAATGTTTAAACGCAGCGGGCGAAGTCAAACATCGCATCAACATGTATGCGCATGCTTGGAATACGATCGAAGATTTCGAAGATTTTCAAGCCAACGGAAATCCGGCGACTGTTGATCCGAACAGAACGGGTGTCGCGGGCGTAGATTGCAACGCCGTCAATGGTCTTGGCTCGTGTAACTCAATCTGGGGATTTGACGACATGGTTCTCGACACGACTGGGTTTGAGCTCGGGTGCTCGGGTGATCCGACGGCTTACTGCTACCCCTATGAGGGAAGCCGTCCCTCGCCTCCGTAATCGCAACTTGAAAACGAGGTCCGTGGCTGCCTTACACGGTCCTTTCCGAATTTACATACCGGCTCACGTCGTTTGAGATGACATCGAAAGAAAATGGGATTGGCACCTTCCGACCCGGGTTTTCGGGGCCAGTCGTTTGCCCCAAGCTTGCACTGAAGGTCTCCAGCTTCGGCAACGGCGATGACATCGCTGATTCCGATAGCAGCAATAAGGAGAATCGATGTCGCTTCCTTCGTGCCGAGAAATCCGGAATCAACTTTTTGTCTTGCTTGGTGTCGCGACCTGTACGCTTGCCACAACCGCAGTCGTGCGTGATCAAAAGATATCTGAAGTCGACTCATTGGTGGCGAGTGTCGTCATGGAAAATCCGGTCGATGATCTTTCTGACGCCGATGGAATATCGAATGATCAGTTCAGCTGGAGCGACGTCAATCTGTCGGGCCGTGGGCCGTCTCCGGAGGACGATGTTAAGACAGCACGCAGCAAAATTCTGCAAGACTTCGAAGCTCGATAAGGCAATTGAGGCTCGCGTTCGAAACGTGTAATGTCAAAAAATGAGCCAGAGCACAGAATCCACAGAGCCGTCGTCAACGCGTTACAATCCTTTAGACGTTGAGGCCCGCATCTACACGATGTGGGAAAAAGCCGGCTACTTTAAAGCCGAAGACAAAAGTAAAAAACCTCCGTTCGCAATTATTCTGCCGCCTCCGAATGTCACGGGCCAGCTGCATATGGGGCACGCGCTTGATCACACCATTCAAGATTTGATTATTAGATGGAAGCGCATGAGCGGATTCAACGCGCTCTGGCTTCCGGGCACGGACCACGCGGGCATCGCGACCCAATCCGTTGTCGAGAGAGAACTTCGCAAGGCGACACCGCCGCAGACTCGCCAAGGTTTGGGGCGAGACGCGTTCGTTGAAAAAATTTGGGATTGGAAGCATCAATACGGCGACCGCATTTACGAACAGATGCGGCGCCTCGGCGACTCGTGCGATTGGGACCGCGCGACCTTCACCCTCGATGACGGAGTGTCGAAGGCGGTTCGCAAAGTTTTCGTCGATCTACACAAGCGCGGTCTCATTTACCGAGGCACGCGCCTCGTCAATTGGTCGTGGCCGCTTGAAACCGCGATTTCAGATCTTGAAGTCGAACATCGCGATACGAAGGGAACGCTCTACCATCTTGCCTACGAAGTCGAAGGCGTTACGAATTCGGACGGTACGCCACTTCGGTTGACGCTCGCAACAACCCGTCCCGAAACATTGCTCGGTGACACCGCTGTGGCGGTACACCCTGAAGACGAGCGCTATAAAAAACTTATCGGTGGGCGCGTTAAGTTGCCGCTGACAACCCGTACGATTCCGATCATCGCCGACACTTACGTCGACAAAGAATTCGGGACGGGCGTAGTTAAAATCACGCCGGCTCACGACTTCAATGATTATCAGGTCGGTGTTCGCCACAAGCTCGAAATGATCAACATTTTAAACAAAAATGGAACCTTGAACGAGCACGGCGGAAAGTTTCAGGGACTGAAAATTCAAGAAGCGCGCAAGCAGATGATCGTAGCATTGAAAGAATCTGAAGTGCTCGTCAGAGAAGAGCCCCACCAGAATTCGGTCGGTTACTGCTCGCGATCGGGCGCAGTTGTCGAACCGATGCTGAGCGAGCAGTGGTTTGTGCGGATGTCACAAATGGCGACGACGGCCCGTCACGTTGTCGAAAACGGATCCATTCGGTTCGAACCTGAATCGTGGACAAAGGTTTACTTGCACTGGATGTCGATCATCGAAGATTGGTGTATTTCTCGACAATTGTGGTGGGGGCACCGAATTCCTGCGTGGGTTTGCGACGATGGCCACACGACAGTGTCCGAAGTTGATCCCAGCGAATGCTCGACCTGCCAGTCGAAGAATTTAAAGCAAGATGAAGATGTTCTTGATACGTGGTTCTCGTCGGCGCTTTGGCCGTTTAGCACGATGGGCTGGCCCGGCGAAAACGGCGCGCCGACAGAGCTCGAAAAAACATTCTATCCGACGGATGTCTTAGTCACAGGGCATGACATTATTTTTTCTGGGTCGCGCGCATGATCATCATGGGTAGCGAATTTAAGAAAGATGTTCCGTTTCGCAAAGTCTATATTCATGGGCTTATTCGCGATGCCGATGGAAAAAAAATGTCGAAATCGACTGGCAATGCGCTCGACCCTGTCGAGCTTATCGAAAAGTACGGAGCCGACGCTTTGCGATTTACGATTCTTGCTCAGATCGCAAGTGGTCGCGATTTGAAATTCAGCGAGACGCGACTTGAGGGTTACCGAAACTTTATGAATAAAATCTGGAATGCGACGCGGTTTTCACTCGCCGCACTTCAAGATTTCGAAGTTCCGCGAGAAGGGACGCGCGCAGTTCCGATGAAATCTGACCTTTCTGTCGCCGATCAGTGGATCATTTTTGAAACTGGCCAAGTGATGAAGCGAGTCGACGAGCATCTTTCGCAGGATCGCTACAGCGATGCCGCGAACGATCTGTATTCGTTTGTCTGGAATGAAGTTTGTGACTGGTATCTTGAATTCGTGAAGCCGGTCATTTACTCGGCCGGGCAAAGCGGTGCTGACTCTGCGGGCTCGAGTCTGGCTTCAGGTTCGGGCGCGCTGCTCGCTTCGACTGCGGGCGAGCGAAGGGCCACTCAGCTTGTGTTAGCTCAAACACTGAACCGCATTATGCGACTTCTTCATCCCTTCACGCCTTTCATCACCGAAGAAATTTACTCGAAGTTACCGATTCGCGGCGAAGCTTGCATCGTCGACGCCTACCCCAATATCAAGAACGACAAAGAGTGGTTGGCGGTTGGTTCGAGTGAGGCGGCTTTCGAAATGTCGATTGTGAAAGAAGTCATTACGGCGATTCGAAATATTCGCGGTGAAAATCAGATCAAACCCGGCGTCCAGTTGAACATTCGCCTGGCACCGAGCGATGGGCGCGTTCAAAAAATTCTTGGCGCCAACAAAGCCGCCATCTGCAGGATCGCTCGTGTTGACCAATGTGAAATCGGCGAAGCAGGAAATCTCGCAAAATGCGCCGTGGCCCCTGTGCGAATTCTTGCGACTCCGCTTCACGAGGGTGCTTCGGTTGACGTGATTATTCCTCTCGAGGGTGTCGTGGATCTGGCCGAAGAGGTGAAGCGCATTCAAAAGTCGGTTGAGAAGATTCAAAAAGATATCGGTGTTCTGACCCAGAAGCTTTCAAACGAAAACTTTATGAAAAATGCGCCCGAAGACCTGGTGGCAGCCGACCGCACTTTGCTTGAGGGTCACAAAGCCAGACTTAGCCGGCTTCAGGATTCGCTGACTCGGCTGGCTTAGCGCGCAGGTTTGAAAGGCAGAAAGTTTAGGCGGGGCACGAGCGCGCCGCACCGCCTAAATCTTCTGCCGCGCCTCGCATCACTTGGTGTTTTAAGGCGAAAATGCGACACCCCTAGACAGTAATCCAATGTCAGGAGGGGTCATGACACACGTTACTTGTTCGAAAGTTCTCGCCACTTTGTTTGCTGGGTTTTTTGTTTTAGCCGCAAGCTCTGCGTCTGCGACTGCGTTGCTGACATTGCCAGATGCGGCGAAACCTTCTTCTTTGAAAACTGATTCGGCTGAGTTTTGTACGGCCACAGACGGGCGGCTCGAGATCATACGCGACTTCGGCTCGGATCAAAGTTTCGTCGTCATCGCTTCCCCAGATGGTTCGTCGCGGCCCATGATTCGGTCGGGATTTACGTACGCTAAGCAGCCAGGCGGAACAACTCTGAGAAACGAAGTCGACTTTGCGATGTTCGAGTTAATGGTCGAACCGTTTGATAACGAACCTAAAGATCAACGGCAATGGGCGAAAACCTTCGAAGAGGTTTTTACGGGTAACGTTGCGATCATCGATGAAAAGGGCAAAACCGTCGGCGTAATCCGTGCGACCTGCCACGCGGCCGTGGTCGACTTCAAGTAATCGAGAAGCAGGCATTCCTCAGGCCTCAGGCCCCAGGGTTTGTGGAGCTCGTTCTGAAAAACTCAAGGCCCGGCCGGATGCGAAGGTTGGCAGAGTGTCGCTTCCCAACTGGGGCAGATCCTCTGTTGACATGTAACGCACAGCAACACCGGCGCCGGTGTCGCCATGCATTATAGCTGAGACATCACGTTGTTGGTTTGTATTTTTTTGGAGGCTCTCGAGCTCTCTTGATCGACCAAATGCTTGATCGACGCCTGTATATGCACGCTTAGTGTTCGACGGAGGCGCATCTTGAGGCAGAAGCGCATTTTTAGGCAGAGGCGCATCTTCGTCAGAGCGGCGGATTGGAAATGATCAGCTTGGTGCTGGTTTGCGCGAGGGTATCGGCATCCGGTTGGTTGCTAGTGATGCCGAAAGCAGGTTTCCCCAATACTCGCGATCATTTTTTGTCCGTCGCAGCGGACGGACTTCGCAGACCTAATCTTACTTCATCAACCCGATTTCGCGCAGGCGCTGGAACAAGAAGTCTTGTGACGTGATCGGATCGTATTTTTCGCCGTTCTGATTGAAGCCTGATTTTTCGCCCGCGACTCGGGCGCCAGCTGGGCCGCGACACGAATCGAGACAGGTGAGCATTGCATCGGGGTTCGGATGAATGAAATAGGGCATTGAGTACCTATGTCCGTTTGTTCCGTCGTCAGGGTTAACCACGCGGTGGGTTGTGGAAGGGATGACGTCGTTCGTGATGCGCGCAAGCATGTCTCCGGCATCGACGATCAGAGAGTTTGGGTCAGAATCGACGGCGAGCCATTTGCCGTCGCGGTCTTTTAGCTGCAGACCCGAGGTCGTCGCAGCCACGAGAATCGTTATCAGATTGATATCCTCATGCGCGGCCGCACGCACACAGCGCGGATCAACACCTTCAGGAATTGGCGGGTAGTGCAACAGTCGCAAAATAGAATTTCCTTCGCCCATCATTCGGGAAAAATAATCCCGCGGCAGATCGAGAGGAAAAGTTAGAGCTTCAAGCATGACTTTGCCACTTTCGTCGAGAGCCCGAAAGATTTTCGACATCACTGATTTAAATTCGGGAAGCTCGTTGGGCCACACATTGGCTGGGTAAATCGATGAGTACCGGTGGCCTTTTTGAAGTTCGCGGCCGACGTGCCAAAATTCTTTAAGGTCCATGACCGGAGAATCTTTGGCGTGCTCAGTGCCGAACGGCGTGTAGCCGCGTTGAAAGCCATTTTCTCGAAGCGCGTACTTTTGTTTAGTGTCTGTTTCGAGCGAGAAGAGCTCTTCAAGCAGGGCATACGCATTATTTAAGAGAGCATCGGGAATAGGATGATCTTTGAGAACAATGAAACCGTAATCTTTCATGCCCGAATAAAAATTGTCGATGAAGCGCTGACGGTCGGTCGTCGATCCGTGCATGTACGAGTTTAGACTGAGCTCTGGAACTTTTCGAAGAGTCGAATCAGTCGCGTTCGCACGAGTCGCCGCGGTTGAGGTATTTATCTCCATGAGAGATCTCCTTTAAAGAATTCGAAAAACAAAAAAGAATCGAGAAACTAAATGAGTCGAGCAGCGAAAGAACCAAAAAATAACAAGTGCCTGTGAGACCAACCGGCGATCTAACCGATAAACCAACCGACCAACCAGCCGTAGCCGTGCGGCACCGAAGTCGTGGCCAAAGATTTCGATGCGCGCAGAGTACCTAACCCGGGTCGCGCTTTTCAAGATCCATTATTTGTGCAGCGTTATTTACCAAGCTACTGGCCAAGCCCAAGCGATTGACCAAGACCAAGAGACCAAGACCAAGAGATTGATATCACAGACTTTTCACGTCATCTCAAGTGGGCTGACGCCGAGTTACGTTGCGCGTTTGCTCCAGGCCTCGATCTTTTCGATCCGAGCCCGGTTCATTCGTTCCCCACTTTCGAGCATTCTGAAAACCACGTTCCATTCCTCGAATCGAAACCCGTACAGGCTTGTGTAGGGGTCTGGATCTGCGGCCGTACCTCGGTAGGCGACCGGGCGCGGATCGAGCTCAAGGCCTTGCTCGATCGTCGCCATCATAGGCGCCACATCGTTGATCGAAACTAATTTTTCAAGATTCGCGCGGGCTTCGTCGCTCCACTCAACGGCTATAGAACGCGTGGCCAATCGCGCGCTCCAACCTTCATAAGCATCCGAAATCGCTTCGATCGTCGGTAGATACGGCTTGAGATCAAGAACGGGCGTGCCGTCGATTAGATCAAGACCAAAGATCGACAGACGTCGTCCCTCGATCTTTTCGATGCGCACCAGAGAGAGGCCAATCGGATTCGGTCGATGCGGACTTCGTGTCGCAAACACGCCGACCGCTTTGCCTTCAAGCCGAGGTGGATGCACCTTCGTCTTCACTGTCGGCCGACCTTCGCGTACCGATTGATTCTCGTGAAAAACGAAAATTACCCACACGTGCGAGAATTCGGCGAGTCCCTCAAAAGCATCGGGATTTAGATCTTCGCGTAAAACGATTGCGCCGCGACTTTCGGCGACAAGCCCCGGCTGTCGCGGGGTTCCGAACTTCTCTTTATACGGAGATTCGACCAAGCCAATCGATTGAAATGTGTAGTGCGGGGTATCGGTCATGACTCTCGAATAGAACGGCTTGAAGCTAAAGCCAAGCCGTTCGAGGACTTGAAATGCGAAATCGCGCGCGCAAGTTCATGCACGCGCGGTGGGAATAGGCCCGCAGTCAGATCGAAAGTTTTAGAAGCGAAAGCCCAACTTCATGTTGTAGCTGTCGCGGTCGAACGCGCGCGACCACTCGAGACCGAAATTGAAGATCAGCAAATTCACGTTTGCGCCAATCAAGAGTTGAGTTGAAATCGGTGAACTTTCAGCGCTCTGGGCGTTGGTGAATCCGAAAATGGTGCCGGTTGTGGTTCCCGAGACCGCAAGCTTGCCGTTGGCTTTGATGGTTCCGACCCCGATGTAAGGTTCAACGATTGGAAGGTTGGGGCTTGCCAAAAGCTGCAAACCAATTTGGTTATTGTCTTGAGTGACGGTCACGTTCGTCGGGATGTTTCCGGTCGATGAGTTCTGCAGAACCTGATTGAACGATATTTTATTTGTCGTCATGAAGCCTCGAACGGCGAGGTTAAATGGAAGCACCAAGAGCTCGGTCGCGGTCCATTTTAATGAGGCTCCGAACTGCTGGTACTTGACGGAACCAAACGTCGATTCCGGAAAGAGCATCAATTCGCCGGTGAAGCCGAGTGGTACTGATGCGCCAAGAAGAAGAGCCGCGTGCGGAAGACGGCCGATGTCAGCCGACGCATCAACTTGTTTTGAAAAGGAGTTGATATCTGGCGTGTTGGTGAGACCGCCGACGAGCGCGACTTCAAAGCCGAAAATGGTGCCGAGAGTTCCGGCACCCGTGACCGAATGATAGCTCGAATTCGCCGACAACTCGCGAATCGCCTTATCGAAATCGCCTTGCGACAGGTTGTTGAAGCCTGGGCCTGCGGCCTGTACGTGCGATGTCAGGCTCAGCGATGAAGCTGCGAAGAGACCTACCGTCGATAACACTGCCTTAACAATCACCTTTTGAACTTTCGTTTTCATATCAATTCCCTCTGATCCCTCTGAAAAATTAGACTGTCGTGAGCTCGTATTTCACCCCTTTGGTTGAAGCGGGACAACCATTCTCTTCGCCAACAAATCGGGTTTAATTCGACCGAGGACGAGGAACATCTGCACCTAGAGAAAAAAGCGAAGTTTTTGAGACAACCTTTTCTTCTCAGCAACACGCTTTTTTTTCAGAAACTGCGCCGAATCTTTCGCCCGATTCGCTGTTCATTTTCTAGCCGATAGATCCATATTACCAAGTTATTTCAATATCTTATAGAGCCCAAGTGATGCCGGTAGTTTTGTGGTCCGGCGCTGGCCTGACCCTTGTAACGCGTCCGTCCCGACAAGCGGGATTCAAAACATTCCTTAAGGAGGAAATTTAGTGAAAAAACAGGTAACGACACTCGCAGCACTGATGATCGCATCAAACGTTGCAGTCGCTAACGTGTCTCAACGATCGGTCCAATTGTCGGGAGACTCGGTCTCTTCGATCATGAAAGCAGGCGAAGTGCTTGCGTCGGGTTCGGTTAAGTTTTCGAAAGACGGCGTAGAATTGTCGAAAGACGCTTTGGTTGGAACATTGAACCTCGCCGGTAAAGCCGCAGGTAGTGTTTCTGGCGCTGTAGCGTACTCGGTCGACAAAGCCGGTGAATCTGCTCAAAGCACATCAAAAAAAGTTTCTTCGGCAGCGAAAGCTGTAGGAGCCGCGGCAGTTGATTCGGCTGAAAGCACTTCGGCTAACGTAAAGTCGGCAGCTTCAAAAGTTTCAGAAGGCGTGTCGAATTCAGCGAAAAGCACTTCGGGTTCGATTTCAGCAGCAGCTGAGTTCACTGTCGTGCACGTTGAGAGCGCTGTTTCTGCCTCGGGCCGCAGCATAAAAGTTACGCTCAAGGCCATCGGCGAGCAAGCTGTGATTGTTGGAACGTTCTCGTACAACTCGGCAACGAGTGTAGGGAAGGCGATGATTTCAACAGCGTCAGCCCTTTTCGTGGTGGGTAAGACGATTGTTGTGGCGACTTCAGACGCGGGCGTGGTCCTGGCGACAGATTCGCGAAACGGCACAGCACAAATTCTTGATGGCAAGATTCAGACGGGCTCGTCGACAATTATCGCTTCAGTTTCGAACTCGAGCAAAGCGTTCGGATCAACAATGGTCGAAGGCCTACAGAAGATTAATAAGAAATAAGCTTAAGAATTAAGCGCAGAATTAGAGCTGAATCAGCAGAGTGACTTGCTGACTTCTGAAAGTCGAAAGTCCGGCCGCCTCCCGCGCGAGGCGGCCGGTAAAAAAACTGAAAGGGGATTCGATC
>JALHOI010000044.1 GCA_022843085.1 Pseudobdellovibrionaceae bacterium | reverse complement strand
GACGGCCGAAAGTATCGACGCGAACTTCTTGAAGTAAAGTATCGAGACAAAAATATTTTCGAAATTTTAAATCTGACGGTCGACGAAGCGCTTGAATTCTTCATGGCTTACCCGAATATTCGAAAGCCATTGGTCTTTTTGCGTGAAGTCGGCCTCGGCTACATTCGGCTTGGGCAAAGTGCAAACACCCTCAGCGGCGGCGAATCTCAGCGACTAAAAATTGCCCGCGAGTTTGTTGGGACCCAGCAGAAAAATACACTCTACATTCTCGACGAACCGACAACGGGGTTGCACTTTCGCGAAATCGAAATGCTAATGAAGGTGCTTCATAAGCTGGTCGAAGCCGGCGGCAGTGTGATTTTAATTGAGCACAATCTTGATGTCATTCGTTCGAGCGACTGGATCATCGATCTAGGGCCCGACGCAGGTGCCGCCGGTGGTGAAATCGTTGCGCAAGGATCCCCGGCTGAAGTCATGAAAGCACCCCGAAGCTTGACGGGCCGCTACCTTCGCCAATATCTGGAGCCCCACACAAATCAACCTAAGTCTTCGAGCCAAGCTGAAGACAAATCTGAGGCCCGAACTTGAATCAAGTCTCGCACACGCTACTAAGACTTTGGCCATTAGTTCGGCCCTATAAATCGAGACTCATCGCCGTCTTCATTTTCGGTCTTGTCATCAGTGCCTGTAACGTAGCTCAGACGGCATTGGTCAAAATTTTGTTCGGCGAGGTCTTTGAAAAACGGCTCACCTTGATTCCAATTTTTGGCTTTGAAATCTCGTCATGGCACCTGCCGTTTCTCTTTCCACTTCTGTATCTCGTTTGGGGCGCTGCTCGTTACATACACTATATGATTTTGATCATGGTGAACGAGCGAGTGATTGCTGACGTTCGGGTGCGAGTCGTTGACCAGGCGATGCGACTGAATCTCAGTTTTCACTCGAAATTCGAGTCGGGTTCAGGCGGCCTAATGAGCCGAATTTTGAACGACACAGGTATTCTTACTCTTGGACTCAATTTTTTCGGCGATGTGTTGCGCGAGCCGCTGATCGCAATCGCATTGCTGAGTTACATGCTTTACCTCGACTGGAAGCTGACGCTCGTCTTGCTCGCATTTCTTCCGATCTTTGCGCTGTTGACGCGGCAGATTTCAAAGAGTCTTCGCAAGTACGGCCATCTCAATCGTGAGGCGATGGAGGCCGTCACGGCCGATATCAAAGAAAATCTAGACGGTATTCGCGTCGTCCAAAGCTTTAACCTTGAAAATACCATGAGTGCGCGGCTGAAGCGCTCGATGGATCACTATATCGACACACGACGAAAAATTATCAGCCGCGAAGAGGCCGTAAGCCCCATCAACGAATTTTTGGCTTCGAACCTCGTGATGGGCTTGGTTCTTTACATGATGTCGTTGATCCTGCAGTCGAAAGCGACCGGCGGAGATTTCTTGGCCTTTTTGTTTGCGGCGGGCCAACTTCAGAACCCAATCAAACGCCTGCAAGAATCTTTCGTGCGGGTTCAACAAACCGTCGTCGTGACCGATCGACTTTTCGGAATTATTGAAAGTACAGATCGCGTTCCACAAGCGGCAAAGCCACGGCCGTTTCCCACCGAGTGGAAAACAATCGAATTTCGAAATGTTCGTTTTCAATATGGGCAGGATGAGGTTTTGAAAGGCCTCTCGGTCACCGTCAATCGCGGCGACGTCATCGCACTTGTGGGCTCAAGCGGTTCGGGCAAATCGACAATGGTGAATCTTCTCGAACGTTTTCACGATCCCACCAGCGGGGATATCTTGATCGATGGCATCTCGCTGAAAGAATTTGATCTCGAGGATTTAAGGGCCAACATCGCTCTGGTGACGCAAGATGTGTTTCTGTTTCGAGATTCAATCGCGACAAACATACGCGCCGGTCGAGGTGGAATTATTAGCCGCGGACAAGAACTTTCAAGCGACGAGAAGGCACGCATCGAATCGGCGGCGAAGCACGCACACGCTGATCCGTTCATTACGAAGATGCCCGCACAGTATTCGACTAGCGTCGGCGAACGCGGCGGCCTTCTTTCGGGCGGCGAGAAGCAACGCATCTCAATTGCTCGAGCGTTCTTTAAGGATGCTCCAGTTCTAATTCTTGATGAGGCGACCAGCGCACTTGATTCTGTCAGCGAACTCGAAGTTCAAAAAGGTCTTCAAGAACTGATGCGTGGACGCACCGTCTTTGTGATTGCTCACAGACTTTCGACCGTTCGCTCAGCTAATCGTATCCTTGTGCTCAGCCAAGGCGAAATCGTTGAAAGCGGTACTCACGACGAGCTTCTAAGCCGCGATGGCGAGTACCGCCGCTTTCACCAGCTGCAGATGACGACCTAGCTGAAGTCCCGAGAGTGGCGCCGTCACTATCGAACTGCCGCGGCGTCGATCTATCAGTCGACCGTCAAAATGTTAGACAGCTTGACGGTTTATTTGCACCTGATCAGAAATTAGAGGCCTGACCACACTCTTACCTTTGGTCCAATCCTTGGATGACCGATAGGTAGGGGTGGGGGCGCTTATGCTTAAAAATATGATGCGTGTTGTTCTGACGAATCGAAGTGCGGCGATCGCGCTTGCGGTCGCAGTCATTCTACCGATCGCCTTTAACAACTGCTCGGCTCAGCTCGCTTTCGAAGCAAGTCAGGATTCTAGACTTGCGAGTCTCAACACATCGGGCGTTGTCGTCATCAATAACGGCGATGAGTTCACAAATGCGACCAACGTTACCTTGGCGATCGCGCATGCAAGCGCCGACCGAATGTATGTGACCAGCGACCCGACGTGCGAGTCCGGTGGCGCTTGGGAGCCGATTTCGAGCAGCAAGGCCTGGAATCTTGCAAATCTAAACACCGTCGCATCGGTCTACGTAAAATTTTCGAACGATGGAGTGCTTGCGAGCGAATGTCTTTCTGATTCAATCGTTCACGACGACATCGCGCCCGTGGTCAACGTCGCGACTGCACCCGCCGCATTCACCAACGCTACCGATATCAGCACTGTACTCGAATCAACCGACGGCGGTTCAGGAGTCGCAAGCGCGAGCTGTATCGGCACAACCTCAAGCAGCGACTGCTCGCCATCATCACTGCTTGTTAAATCGCCGCTTGAGGGATCGCACTCGTTTGCAATCACCGTCAAAGATCGGGCGGGAAACAGCTCGCTTCCAAAAAATGTCGCCTTTGTCGTTGATCGAACCGTACCTAGCGTTGCGCTAAATTTAACTCCGTCAAGTATCTCGAATCAGGTTTCGTCGACGTTTCAGTTTTCTGGCGCTGACACTCTATCCGGAATAGACCGATTCGAATGCCGGGCAGGATCAGCCAACGCCGTTGCTTCGCTTCCAATGCAGAGCTGCGTAACAGGGTTCAACATCAACTTACAGTCGGGCCAAAATCGATTTGAAGTTCGTGCGGTTGACCGCGCCGGAAACACTTCGGCTTCAGTCGCTTACAGCTGGCTGATCGACCTCGGTGCGCCGACCGTACAGATCACGCGATCTCCTCGTCCGATATCGAACATGACCCAAGCGACGTTCGAGTTTACCGGCACAGATGACGGGGGGCCTCTCGCCTCTTACTCGTGCCGACTCGATTCTGGTGCTGCGGTTTCTTGCACGTCACCGTTTACATCACCAGCAGGTTTGACCGAAGGCAATCACAGCTTCTCTGTGACCGGAACTGACGCTGCCGGAAACGCCTCAACGCCAGCCACGTACGCCTGGATCATCGATACGACTTTACCAGTTCTCACGATCACATCGATGCCGGCACCGATAACCAATATGACGAGCGCAAATTTTGTTCTCGCGGCGTCGGACGCCAATGGCATCGAAAGCATTGAGTGTCAGCTTGACGGCGGAGGTTATGCTCCTTGTGCGACGACGGTGAATTATCCGCTGCTCGCTGATGGTGACCATACATTTTTGGCTAGGGCTCGCGATCGAGCGGGTAACGTTTCGGCAACGGTGAATCATCGCTGGACAATCGACACGTCGAAACCTGTCGTCACTGTGGCATCGGGACCCGCACCATGGGTGAATGTCCGAGCCGCAACTCTTACCCTAGCGGTGACTGACGTTAACGTTGCGCCAACGCTTTCTTCAGCAAAACTTGAATGCAAAATCAATGGTTCAAACTTTACGGCTTGCTCGTCGCCCGTTTCATACAGCGGTTTAAACGAGACCTCGCACATGTTCACAGTTCGCGCAGTGGATGCCGCCGGAAATATGTCCGACGAAGTCGTGCACACGTGGGCAATCGATCTGACTCCGCCTGCAATCAATATCGGTAAACAACCTGCATCGTTACTTTACAAAACACAGCCTGCTGAAGTCGCATTTGCGGTCACCGATGCATTATCGGGTCTACAGAGCGTGACCTGCGGCGTGAATGGATTGATGGCTGAATGTAACGCCAATTACACAACGACACTCATGAACCTTCCACCGGGTCTAAATCGATTCACGATCAACGCCACCGACAAAGCCACCAACACGGTGACACGAGACCTGACTTGGACAATTTCCGACCGACACGTCGAGACGATTCAGTATGTTGACGTCAATCGATCCAACAAGCTTGACGTTCTCGTCGTCATCGACAACTCGGGTTCGATGAAAAACGAACACGCCAACATGGCGGCTCGATTCGGTACCTTTATCGATCAACTCGACAATCTCGACTGGCAAGTTGGCATCGTCACGACAGATGTCAGTGGCGATGCGATCAAGAAAGACGGACGGTTGGTTGAGTTCAGGGCGCCAGGAGTTATCTCGGGCGGTCCCTCGACAGGCACGGGCAAGTATGTGATTTCGTCAGCGATGGACAAAGCGACTGCGAAAGCTTGGTTCGCCGCTACTATTCAAATGGAGACAAACGGTTCGGGCAACGAACAAGGTGTCGCGGCTTCCTACCGTGCCGTTCAGCGCAGTCAACAGGCTGGAAACGCGACGAGCCTAAGAAACGCCGAACTGTTTCGAACTGATTCGGCCCTCTCGATTCTTGTTGTGACCGACGCTGACGAAACGAATCCGGCCGGTACGCAGAACCAGAACCGGCCCGAGACTTTGATTGGTATGGTTCAGACCACGTGGCCAGGCAAGCCGTTCAGCTTTCATTCGATCATCGTGCCGATTAACGATAGCGTTTGTCGCAGCAGAGACGGCAACGAAGGTTACGGTTACAACTACGTCTCGACCTCGCAGCTGACCGGCGGGATACTCGGCACCGTTTGCGCCACCGATTACGGCACACAATTGCGAGACATCGGCCAAAGCACCCAAGAACTGGTGTTAAGTGTCGGTCTGCTCTGTGCTCCGATTGACGTCAGCGGCGATGGTGCTCCTGAGTTCACGATTCTCACCTCCGATGGCTCGACACCGCCGACGTACACATTCGAGGGCATGCGAGTCAAATTCGCAACAGCCCTACCGGCCGGGCGCACGCGCCTCACGTACAACTGCATCGCCCCACTGTAAAATCAGGCCTAACTTTGAGCTTATGAGTTTCATCGACGGGCGGGACCAAACGCCCGTTTTGTTTTGGATCAAAGTCTAGATTTCAACCCACCTAATCTGGTTTCGCTCAATCGTCGAGATGCCGGCCTCAAGATCGTCAAAAGTTTTGACGATAAGAGTTTAGACACCGACGTAATCGTCGACACTTTTGTGATTAAAGGGAGCGATCATCATGATCAATTGGGATGAGTTCGAACATATACATGTCATCCGAAAGCTGAAACAGATTCTTGCCTCGTGGTGGAACGTCGACACGATCTTCACTGACGAGCGCGGCTATCTAAAAGGCTTCGACAAAGCAAAGATGACATATGCCAATCCGGGTGTCGCGATGCTCATGCAAAAAGATGCAGCTGTCGACAATCTGGCCGAGGTCGTTAGCAAGACGCTTGAAGATTTGCGTCTGTCTGAAAATCGTTACTCGCTTCGCAAGTGGGATCTTGCCGGTTTCGACATTGGCATCTTCCCGATCTGGATCGACAACGATCTCGTCGGTGCCGTCGTCGGACTTGGTTTCTTCAAAGACGGTTCGACAAACCGAGCCGGCGACGTTCGCGAACATCTCGCGGCCTTCGGCGCATCCAACGAAGCGATTGAACTTACGCTAGCCAAAACTCGAACTCTTGACGAAGACGATCGTGCAAAGCTTGTTTCGCTCGTCGAACTGACATCGCAAGAAATCGTCACGCTTCACCTTGAAATCACTCAACGTGAAGACCGAATTCGCGAGCTCAACAAAGAACTTGGCAGCCGGTATAAATACGATTCGATGATTGGCAAGTCGAAGCCCATGCAGGCGCTTTATTCGCTGCTCGACAAAATTCAAGGTGCCGATTCGACCGTTCTTGTTCAAGGTGACAACGGTACCGGTAAAGAATTGATCGCCAAAGCGATTCACTACAACTCACTTCGCAAAGAAAAAGCCTTCATCATCGCAAACTGCGGTGCGATTCCAGAGGGACTGCTCGAAAGCGAACTATTCGGCCACATGAAGGGATCTTTCACCGGTGCGATTGCAACGAAAAAAGGTCTTTTCGAAGTTGCTGATAAAGGCACTTTCTTCCTCGACGAAATCGGCGAGATGCGCCCGCAGATGCAGGTTCGTCTTCTTCGAGTTCTGCAAGAGGGTGTGTTTACTCCGGTCGGTTCAACCGAACCGAAAAAAGTGGATGTACGAGTCATCGCCGCGACGAACCGAAACCTTCGTGAGATGGTTGAAAAGGGCGAGTTCCGCGAAGATTTGTACTATCGCTTGAATGTCATCAACATTCGAGTTCCGCCTCTGCGTGAGCGCAAAGAGGATATTCCGCTGCTCGCCGAACATTTCTTGACCAAAGAATCTGAAAAAGGCCAACAGCCAAAAAAGGTTCTGACCAAGCGTGCGCTCGAAAAACTTTACGATTACCCATGGCCGGGTAACGTTCGAGAACTTCAAAACGAAATCGAACGAAGCGTCGTTCTTTCGGGTGTCGAAGGCAAATTGACCGCCGACATGTTATCGCCAAAAATTCTTGAGGTCGGCGAGAAAGCAAAAGTTCAGGGCGCGCGCGTCCATGGGAAACTGAAGGATGCGCTTGAAGAACTTGAACGCGAGATGATCAAAGAAGGTTTGCGTCGCACCGGCTGGAACAAATCTAAGCTTGCGAAAGAACTTGGTATCAGCCGCGCAGGTCTAATTATGAAGGTTGAAAAGTACGGCCTCGACAAGCGCCGCATGGCGAAAATTTGAAACGCAGCCGCGTTTTAAACTTTCTCTATCAATGTCGCTTCGCGCGGACCGCGCGTTACGCTGCCCCTCGCACATTTGCGAGGGGATTTCGGGTTCTGCGAGCTTCTTATTTGGAATTGAAATCAAAACGGTGGGTTGAAGCTTTTTCTGCAATGCACCCGATTTAACCGATCGGGAGCTACCGTGTAAATGAGTTAACCATCTGATATCAATGAATAATTTCTGTCGAACGCTGGTGCCAATTTGTGGCCCGCCACTTGCGATTGGCTCGGACCATGGATCGAACGCCGTGGAATCCCGACTGGGCACAAGCCATCGAACGTGTGACGAAGCTGATCGAAAGCTTGTTCGCGTGCCGTGTACAATTTCAAACGCTCGAGACCTTTTTGGGTGCCGACCGTGAGTCTTCGTCGGCTCCCCAGCCCGACTCTGATTTTGACCCTAGCTCTGAGTCCCACTCTCGGTTTCAGAAACAAGACCTCGTTTTCCTTGAATCAACGCTGTTCGAAATTCCAACGGTAATTCGGGGCCAGGTGCCGGGCCTCTTTGCATACCCACTTCGAGTTCGCCGTTCCGGCGATAAGGGTTCGACTTTTTCAATCGTCGGAGTCGCCACGATCGAAGGCCTGGCGGCGAGCGACGACCAACGACTTGATCAACTTGGCGAATTTTTGCTGATGGCCGTCGAGGCACGACTCGACGCCTTCGAACGGCTACTCGATATCGAACACCGCGAAATGCAAATTCTCAAAACAGCAGAGATTCGCGAAAGTGCGAAGGTCGTGCAGCTATTCCCAAACGATCTGAAACGACCCGAGACTATCAGCGCGCCGCCTTTACTTGAACCCTTCCGCCTTCGAAACTACGGCGACGAGTTGAGTCTTTCGAAGCCGCTTCTACTTGTTGGAAGTCCGCAAAGTACGGCCGCGCAGTTTCCGTTCGGGCGCGTCGCGATCGAACTATTTAACCGCACATCGCTTTGGTTCTTCGTCAACATCACGGATCTTAGCGACGACGCGTTCGTTTCGGCTCAATCGTTTCGCGATCTCGGACGCATGTGCATTTACGTATCAGACTTGGCGCAACTGCCGATCGAAAAACAGATTCGTCTCGCCGAAGTTTTCGGCGCGGCTGAGCAAGACCCCGATGCTCCACGGATGATCATCGCGATTCATCAGAATCCGGCCCATCTCGTACGCGACGGCCTCGTGTTGCCGCATCTGCTGGGACTTTTAACATCCATCGAGTTTAACGACGCTTCATTGGCTCACGGCAGTTCGTCGCGCGCTGTTCGAACGGTCGTTCAGCAGATCGAAAATCAGCTAAAGGCATCGACGTCGCTGTTGTCGACCCCTGCGACCAAAGCCTCGAATTTGATTCCGCTGCTCGGCCGGTGGCGACAAGAAGACAGTTCGAACCCGACCTTTCATTGATCCCGATCTGATTCGATGGCAGCCTGATTGGCATGAATATCGAAGCGCCGAAGGTTGTTCCGTCAGAATTGAGCCACGAGATTCAAGCCTTTGTCGGATCACTGCTTGGCGCCGGAAAATTCGAAATTCACCAACTTGCAGGAGACGCTTCGGCGCGCCGCTACTTTCGGGTGGTCGACCACGACGATTCTTGGGTTCTGATGTTATGGGAGCCGTTTACGGACGACGGCCGGTATCCATTTCTAAGCGTTCGATCGCACTTTGAGAAACATGGCGTTCAGGTTCCAAAAGTGATGGGGATGAAGCCAGAAAAAGGTCTGGTTCTTCTCGAAGATCTTGGCGATCTCACACTTGAACGAAAATTTTGGGAAAATCAAAACGAAGCGCACGCACTTCGGTATTACAAAGCAACGATCGACGAGCTTATCAAGATGCACTACGACTGCAGCTTCGACAGATCTTCGCCATGTGTCGCCTTCACAGTCGAATTCGATACCGCAAAGCTGCTGTGGGAAATGAATTACGGGCGCGAACACTTACTCGAGGGCCTCTGTGGCCTTAAGTTCGAACCGAAGACCTCAAAATCTCTCGACGCTATTTTTACGAACATTTGTGAAACTCTTCACAAAGAACCGAAGTTTATCGCTCATCGAGATTACCACTCGCGCAATGTGATGTTGAAGCATGGGAAGGTTCGCGTGATTGATTTTCAAGACGCGCGGATGGGCACAATTCAGTACGATCTCGTTAGTCTTCTTAGAGACTCATACGTCAACTTAAGTGACGACTCGGTGTCAGAACTGTTGAAGTATTACCTTGGACAACGCGAAGAAAAATCTGCGGTCTATGACCTTCCAAAAATTTCGAGTGATCATTTTGACCACATTTTTGAGATTCAAACGATTCAGAGGTGCTTCAAGGCATGCGGAAGTTTTGCGAGCTTCAAAATGCTTCGCCAAGACACCCGCTATCTCAAGTATCTCGCTCCGACCCTTAAAACCGTACGCCGAAGTCTTCAGAATTTTCCCGAGTATGCGACCTTCTTCAGGATTCTTGAGGACAACGGCATTTTCGAAAAAACCTTCGATGCGAGCTAAGCCCGACATGGCCAAACCGTGAGAGCAATGCTTCTGGCCGCAGGCCTCGGAACTCGAATGCGCCCCGTGACGAACGCCGTGGCGAAGCCGGCAATTCCGTTTCTCAATGTTCCGCTGCTTTTCTGGAGCCTCGATCTCTTGCGCGAGCTGAACCCAGATCGCGTCGTAGCGAACCTTCATCATATGCCAGATACCGTGCGAGCTCTCGCACCTCTCGCTGAAACAAACGGGCCGCCTCTCACGTTTACTCACGAAGTGGCGGCACCCTTAGGAAGTGGCGGAGCTCTTTGGTTTGCCAAAAAAGAGTTTGAGGGTCTTGATACCATCTTGGTCGCAAACGCTGACGAAGTGATTTTGCCGGCGAACCCTGAAACTCTTCGCCGCATGCACGAGCAACATGAACGAACCGGAGCTCTCGCAACACTTTTGACGATGAGGCATGCCGAAGCCGGCACAAAATTCGGCGGAGTTTGGGTGAACGATACTCATGCGGTGCAAGGCTTCGGAAAAGACGGATCGTCTTTTCCAAACGCGACGCAGACTCTGCACTACGTCGGTGTGATCTTACTGAGCCGACGTATTTTCAATTATTTACCCGAGGGCGAAAGCAATCTGCTTTATGACGCTGTCGCGCGCGGTATTTCAAAGGGTGAACGGGTCAACGCTTTTTGCGAAGAGCTTGTCTGGTACGAAACCGGTAATCCAAAAGATTTTTTGATCGCTTCGCGCGCCGTGCTCGACCTGCTAGCCTCGACGTCCCGCCGTTCAAATCCAGGCGTGATGGTTCAACACGTGATTGATCAGTATGCTCCTGCAGGTACTGCGCGAATTCATTCGGGCGTCAATGCGCACCTTTTGATAAGTCCGCTTATGACAGGTTCACTTTTAAGCGACGAGATTCAGCGAGCTCTTGAAAAAGAAAACGCGTGGGCCGTCATCGGTGCCAACGCGTCAGTTCGTTCAGCGGTCATCAATTCAGTCGTTTTACCCAACGCAACTGTCCATCAGCCCGTTCGCGACCAAATCGTAGTTTAGACCATCGCTAGTCTTTCAAGAAGTTTCCGTTTTCGTCGCGAGCTTTGTAGCGGCGTGTGACCATTTCAAAAATATCATCGCCCGCCACGCCGATCGTGTCGTCACCAAGCTTACGCGTGAGGCCCGCAACTTTCGCTTTCGCGCGGGGTTTGTTTCGCGGGTCGTTCCAGCTGTAACCACCGCCGCCACTGCCGCCGCTTCCGTCGGCCGCGGGACCTAGGCTTGCGAGTCCACCACCGCCACCGCCGTCGGCGTTCATTTTTGCGAGCATCGCACCGTACTTAGCATTCGCAGCTGCAGCATACTTACTGCCAGCTTCGGCCGCTTTTTGTGCTTCAGCGGCTGTTAAACCCATGGCCATCAGACCTTCCATCGAACCGTCCGCACCTTTTGTGAGATCGAATTTTCGCCCGTCTTTGGTTGTCATGGTGCGACCGTCGGCCGAGATGACCGCGCCTGATTTTTCAAGACTACTTCGCAAATTTGCGATGTCGCGCGCGATCGTCACCGACGTCGTTCCATCCGGCAACCGCCCGCCTGCGCCGACATTCATGCCGATCGGAGTATCTGCACCACCAGCATTATTCGCTTGGCTTCCGGTCGCGCCTGGCGAAATCGCGTTGCCCCACTGATCAACGACGGGTTGTTGACTGCCGATTGATCCGTACATCGAAGGGTCATACGCCGACATCGCCGAACCCGCAGCGCCAGAGCCGCCCGAAGCCGAATTGAGACTTGCAGCACCGACCAATGCCGCCGCAGCAAGTGGGCAAGCCCAGGTTCCCCACGTCGAAGGACAAATCCTCATGTACATAACGCCTGCGCCGATACCAACCATCGACCCAATCATCTGAACATTCTGCGCCGTGCGACCCGACGATGCGGCATTGCCGCCTGTGCGAGGCGTGATGTAGGTTGATCCCGCTGTCGTCGAACGAGTATTCGACGCAGTTGAAGCCGAACCATCAGAGCGAATCGGCGGCTGACTAGCGCGTACCGGGTTTTCGCTGGTGAGAATCGTGTCCGCACTTTCAATCGCGCCAGCACCTGAGGTCATCAAAGTAAACGAACCGAGAGTCAGCGAGAGAATTGTTTTGTTGATCATTTTTTTTCCTTAGTTCGTTGCGAAAATTTATTTATCTAAAATGACCGACTGCTTTTGAATCTGCTCTTGATACTGACGAGTCGCTTTTTCGAAAAGCGAGGGGCCCATCGGGCCCGTGATGCCGTCGACCGACTTCACGCTCATGCCGGCGATGCCTCGAGTTTTGTACTTCGAAGTCGGCAAAAACTTTTTCAAATTGAACTTGTCGAAAAATCCTTTGTTACCCGCGCCACTTTGACCGTTGTTGTTGCGTGCGAGGCCG
>JALHOI010000043.1 GCA_022843085.1 Pseudobdellovibrionaceae bacterium | reverse complement strand
AACTTTGGTGGGGCAGACGGCAGGCCTTTTGTGCTGATCGGAGAAATTGGACCGTCTGATTCGCAGGGTGCGATCCAAGCACTAAAGCGAGTCGCTGGTTAAAACCTTTTCGATTCGTACTTCTGGATTCGCAGAATGCGAATCCACTTTGGACGAAATGATCATACCGATGCTTTTGAACTCTCGTCCCGTGGAACCGACATCTGTCGTTACTAGGTACGTGTATCTGTCTTGATTTCCCCGAACAAAGACTGCGCCCGGCTCTTCTCCGAGGTTAACCTCAGAAAAACCCTGAGCGGCCAGCAGCGCCTTGGCTGTTTCGACATCTGGGTTTGATTTCCCATTGATCGCCTCAACAAACGCGCACTTTGCAAACTCCATCGCATGCATTGGTTTCGCGCAGTTGAGCCCGGCAAATGAACTCGATGAGCTAACTAAAACCAAAGCGGCAACAAGTGTGGATTTCATTCGTATCCATTCCGATCGAAAATGATTGTTGAGATTTATGCGTTTCTTCAAATGACGGGAGAGTAGCATCGAAGTCATAAATATTCGAGTGCAATGATTTAGACGAAGTTACCTTCAACGGCGCCTCAGAACCTGTCTAGAAACCGAACCCATTTTTGTCGCGGTGAGGTGAGGCTGGGCTGGGGCGAAGCATGAAGCCTGCTGGCGCTCTTTCAGAGCAACAGGCTTCAAGCTTCGCTGCTTAATCGCTACGGCCGCTCCGGGCCTTCGCCGTTACGCCTCACATGCGTTCGGCGGAGCGTGGCTCGAATCAAGAATTGTGATCTTTGATCTCACGGGCTTCGAGCTTTGGGGTCGACCTATTCAGGACCGCTGATCGGCGCGTTCTCATACTTTCTTTGGGGCTGATCTGCATAAGCTAAACAACCCATTCCAGATTCAAACACAGCTTATTTCTTTGCTTCGCTTGGTTTTGATTTACAGCTCCTTGGACCATCGCAATCGGCTGTGAAGCCATCGGGCGAACTCGAGACGCAGTTCTTCACGCAGTGATCCGGACAGACTGCATTGTGGTATCTTTCGCAAGCTAGGTAAACTCCCTTCCGACTCATTTCAAGTAGCTCCAAATCGCTGTATCTCTTTTCATCGCTTCCGGGTTTGGTCGAACTAACTTCAGCTGGTTGAAATCGTTTACTTGGTACCTCGGCATGCGAAGTCGATACGAAACTTAGAGCAATGAAAATGGAAGCGATTGATTTCATCCTTCGATGCTGGCACAGGTGAAAAACCTGTCAAGAGAGGCAATCCGTCGCCGTCGCAGCGAGGTAAGGCTGGTTCGGGGTTTTGGGGTTGCTGGGTTCCAAATTGGTTGGATGAAAAAAGGGAAGTGACGGTAGTTAAACTCGCCACTCGAGTCTCAATGATCAGCGGCCCAAGTAACCCTGGATTTGAAAAATCTGTCCTGATGGTAATTGATAATATGTCCATCCAGACCCTTGGCCGTCTTCGAAAATCGGTGAGATGAATTTAATGCCCTTTGATTCCATATCGGCACGGGAGCGCGAAACGTCGTCAACGGTCATTGAGTAAATCGTGCCCCGATAAAGATTCGCTAGACTCTCGATCGGCTCTACGATCTCAAGTACGGGCCCACCAGGTAGGGTGAATTGAGCGTACCGTTGAAATTGTTTATCGACAGACGGAACTCCCTTGGCAGTCATAGGTAGACCAAGAAGATCGATGAAGTGTTCGATCGTTTGATCAAATCGATCGGTGCAGACTATCGTCCATGGAGTTCCACTCACAACTTTACTCATCTCCCGAAACTAAGTCGGAAACATAGTGCTGTCTACGTAACCTGATCCATAACTGTCGCGTTGAGTTGCGGGGCGGGCATCTAGCGGCATTGAAACGAAGTAGTGTCGATCAAAAAAGCGAGGGTGTCTGTGAAATCTGCGACAGAAACTGCAATCCATTGATGTCATCAAACTCTGACACACTTGATTTTTGTGGCGACGATGAGGTGAGCCTCACTCTCTGTTTGGTAACGGCTGGTCCCACCACATAAGTATGGAACCCGGCGGTCGGAAATTTCCTACCCTCGGCTGTTTCTTTTGATCGGGCTCGTAGCGAAGCATGGACGTCGCTAAGAATTTCGCGCAATCATGATCTGCAGGATTAAAATCAATTCGATGACGCCATGGTCGCCGCGGGAGATTATTTTCCGGGGCTTGGAGGCTATGGTCCGGGCTATGCATCGGTGATACGTAAGCGCCGTAGGATTCTAGCATCGGTCGGAGAGATTTTAGGATGGTCGCCATTTGCTCGCTATTGTGCGCACCAACATTAATATTGATTGTGATGCCTTGGCATACCAATGATTTCGGAACCGGTGATTGAGCCTGAGCTTTAGCCGTGAAGACTAGAGTGAAAAGACCGAGAGTTTTCAAAACCAATTTCATTGAAATGCTCCTACTTTTCGCAATTTCGAATTGTGAAGTTGGGATCTTATTGCTCAAGAATGGAGAGTTCACCTGTAAAGATCTTGACGATCCTGTACAAAATCCAACGCATCTCTGTCGCGGTGAGGTGAGGCTGGGTTGGGGCGAAGCATGAAGCCTGCTGGCGCACTTTCAGCGCACCGGGCCTTCACTGTAACGCCTCACATGCGTTCGGATCCTAATCGCTTCTTTGAAGGCTCAGTGTCGCTGAGCAGCGAAGCTTTGTTACGGCGTGGCGGGCGGCTGCCGCGGACGACTGCTCGTTGAGCAAATTAATTTTGTTCGTTATCGAGATCGGCCCACTTAAGCTTATTTGCTGGCCGACAAATAGCCGCCAACGGTTAATTTTTTCATTTCATCGAGTTTTGTACCGACTTGAAGAACTACATCTCTGTCTGCTCGGCATATCGAAATCTTTGAAAAAGTCGCGGGACGCAGAGTTGTAATCAACAAGTTGAAGCTACCGGCAGATGTACGATTGGTCGCACGGACAACGCCCAACTTCACTGCTTGCGCGTAGGCCTCGAGCGTCGTGTCGAAGTCGTACTCCGAAACGCCGATTTGTCCTAGCACCTCCATACCTTTGCTCGCTTTGAGATAATCGACATTTGAGCAGATATTTTTCCGCATCGCCGTCGATTGTGCTGAGTTCGACAGGCACTCTTCGTTCATCGACCTAAAGGGTTCAGCATGGGCCGAAAAAGAGAGAACGAGCGCGACGAGCGCTATTAGAATTTTCATTAACTTACTCCATTTCCATCGACTGTTTCCGTAGCTTCGGCGGCCGCCGAATGGCCCAAAGGTTTCCCGTGCAAGGGCAGGGCCGGTCATCTTCATATTTACTGCGAACGGCTGAACGCTGGTAGAGGCGTCGAGTATGCGAAAGCGAAATTCGTCCGGCTGTAGAGAGTTTGACGAGCGTGAACAAAATCCAAGGATTCGTTTTCGCGGTGAAGCTGGGCTGGGGCTTTGGATGGAAGCTCGAATTTGGAAGTGTGATCTTTGAACTCATTCGATTCGAGTTCTTCAGATCAGTTCCCGGTCAGAAAGAAAGTGCCATCTGGGCAGTCGGTCGATCTGTTGCCGCGAAAGGCGCTTTACCGAAGTTCTCGAATTCGCGATTTCGACCAGCTTAGCACTTTGTGAATTTCTGCGTCGATTTCAGCCGGAGAAGTTTTTCTTCCGACACGATCGTTTGCGGAAATGAGTGCAGTGAGGTCAATCGTAAGGTGGCGGTATTGAAACTCGGGCGGCATATTGAATTTTGCTTTCAATCCTTCGAGTAAATAAGGCTTTCGTCTAAAAACAAAATCGAAAAAGTTCGGCTGATTCATCTGACTCTCGGCGAGGTCAATCGCCTCGCGTGTGCGATCTCTGAACAATTTCAAGGCAACGCGTACATCGGCTTCTCTATTTGGCTCGAGCCCGAGGCGGAGTTCTCGTAAAAAGGCTTCGCCCTCGTCGGCTCGGAAGTTCTTGGAGTATAAACCCGAAAACCCATCTTGGAGAGGAGAGCCACTCGAGGCGCTCTGAGGTTCGCCTCCCGAAAGCCGCAATCGGGCCAATGTCGGTTCGCCACGTAATATCTTAACACCTTCTAGGAAGTGCTGAACTTCGTGTCGGATAATAAAAGCCATTCGATGGCGTCGAGAAACAAAGGAATCGATATCAACGCGGATCAGAGAACCCGAGGCTTCGCCAGCCCGGCCCGTCTCCAGCGTAAAAAACGGATCGACAACGAAACGAAGTCCGTAGCGCCGGTGCCTAGCACCTGCTTGCAAAGCATGCAGTTGCAGCGCCTCTGGACTACTTTGCACACTCCGCATTTGCCCTGCAGAAAGCGCAACGTGCGTGGGCGTGCCGTAGATTTCGAAAATTGCAGATTCGAAATCTCGAGTTCGCTCCCCGTGTCTAACGGTCATCGAAATGTCGTAAGCGCGCGTCTTAAATCCGTACGCTTCAAGCGATTCGCGTAAGTGGCGCTCCAAAATCAAGAGCCCATTTTGAAATTTTTCTGGATAATCGAGAGCTTGACCGTTGAGTTTGAATTGACGCAAGTAGTTCCGCAGTTCAACCGCTTGACGCATCTGATAGTCGCCCTCCTCCTCTGACTTATATGGCACGGAAGGTTCGAACAAAACCGAGCAGCTATCGACTTGAGCCGCCGAAGTAGATCCTGACAGGCTAGTTAACGCGATCAAAAAAAGGGTGATCAAGCGAGTCTGGAGTGTTGCGAATCTGGAAGACATCCCGCCGATGCTACCATGCTTTTGAGAACAACGGACCTGTGGCGTATTTCTTTCAGTTCGACCAGCCAAAAAAGAAGCGATCCCGGCGGCCGCTAAATCAGGTCAGCCTGTACCTTTCTGGCCAGCTTTGGACGGATCATGCGATCAAGAAGCAAATCCATGTCTGTTGCTGTGAGGCTTGGCTGGGGCCAAGCTAGAATCTGGAATTGTGATCTTTGCTCTCCACGGGATTCGAGCTCTACGGATCCGTGCGCGATCGGAAAAGCAGTGATTTCCGGCCAATCAATTTTCTTCGATGAGTGTGGTATTCCTGTTGCGTGAATGACATGTGGTTGTAACTGCCAGTTCGAATTAAGTTCAATCCTTCTTGAGAACTCGCGTCACGGCTGTAACGGCAGGATGTCCAACAACATCTAGGACAAGTCCGATAGGTCCTTCTAGAACCAAAAAATAGCTGATGCCTTTGAGTGGAGTATTAAGTCCTCCGACATCGACTCCGTAGGCAGTCACTTCATCAACAAACCGGCCACCGTCACCTGCTTCGCGATTTAATCCACTTACATGGACCATCATTCGCACTCGATGTGGATTTTCGGTTCGTGCGGCGGACACTAAGTCAATGTAAGTCAGAACATCTTCAAACTTCGATTTTGCGGACCGAAACATTGAATCATAGGGCAGTATGGGAACGACGATTGACGTAGCGACGAAACGGTTCTGGTACAACACTTGAGACAAACATTCTGCACAAGTTAACTTGTTAATCACCGCTGGTGGCGGTCTTGGCTGGAAGAGGCTTTCGCAATTTGGGAATGGCGAAACAAAAAACTGAGTCAACGTTGGCGCGGCAAAAGCAGGTGAAGACATGATGAGCCCAATCAGTCCAAGAACACGACAACTGTTGCTATTGAACCAGAGCATGGAACCCGCCTTGTGAGGAACGGATAGCGGTCGCAGAAAAAATAGGCAAATTCAAAGTTATCTAAATGTTCAATTTTCAACCGTCTGAGACGTCGATTCGCAATCTTTCGAAGTTAAGCATCCCAGTGATGAAGACCGTGCGACGATCAGAAAGGAAGCTTTCAGTCAGAGTTTTGACCAACCTAGAATCTTTGCGTTTGCATCGCTAGCCGTCTTCGTCATCAGTACTTTTCGGAGAATCGCGAACTTCGTTGCAACTGCGACTTTCGAACTTCAGTCGAGTGTGATTCACACACTCTTTCGTTCGAAAGTCTCGCGCCTCGAATCTCATCGATTCTTCAAAGGCGGACTGTTACTCAGTAGCGAGATCTTCATGACAAAGCGCCAGGTCTGCCGCGGAAATGACATCAACGGTGCTCGGTGTTTTTTGGGGCCCGCTCACTGGAGTCTACGGCCTTGTGGCAAAGCTGATCGATCCACATGAGTACGCCGTTCTTTTGGTTGCTAAGCACGGAAAGATCTTCGAGCGCTTTGCTAGCGGCCAGTGCTCGCTTGAGCATCGCGCCAGTATCGATCTCAAGCGACGGTCGGACCACACAGATGCACTCGGTGCATTCAAAATTTCAATCGGTTGCCAATTTTCGGCGCGCACTTAATGCCGAGGATTCGATGTCGCGGTGAGGTGGGGCTGGGCTGGGGGTTTAGTGTTGGGCTCCCTGAGTGGTTGGGAATCCTTGGGGTTGCACTTTCTAAAATGCGGGGCTCAATCCAGTCATCGATACGAATCTGGTCGCCCCGACTTACGTTCCACAGTAGACATCAAAAAAGGACGAGGCCATCTTTATTTCCAAAGCGGGCAGTCGTCTTTGTACGCACCCAGCGCAAAGCTCAATTTGAATCCACCGGCTGCTACGACTGCGTTCCAGTCGACCGCCTCATTCGGCGAGCGCGAGCCAAAGCTAAAAAAAACTTTCGCAGTTGAATTGGCAGGCAAGCCTCTAAAAAATACGCCGCCAGTCACCGGAAGGTCGCCGTTAATATATCCAGCGAGCGATTTAGATTGGCTTTCGATGAGTCGGTAGCTTTGGTTCAAAAGATCGACGATCTCTTGAGGCGGTACAAATTCGCATCTTCCGTGAAATTCTGAACTGCAGTTTCTGGTGTTAGCCGGCGAAATTTGAATTTCAAAGGTCTTCGTGTGCCATTGAGAGATCGCGAGATTCTGGCCGTCGACCACACGAGCCGCGCGACATTCCACCTTTTCCTCGATCAACTTTACCGCAGGGCCCGCTGCGAAAGCATTCGTCGAACAAAACGCGAAAAAAAGAGGGAAAAGAAGTTTCATTGGTCGACCTATTTGTAGAAATTTTTGGTGAACACAGGTTTTCGAAGAAACCGATAGTACTCGAAACCCTATTGCAAAGCGACGGCCCATCGGCTGAAGGGTTATTTTTTTCCGACACGGTAGACCATGTGACAAATCACGGCGCTTCAAAACCAAAGAAGTTGCTGTCGCGGTGAGGCTGGGATGACGGTTTTAGAGCGACGCTTGAATCTGGAGGTGTGATCTTTGAACTCACTTGCTTCGAGCTTATGTGGTTTCGCAAAATCGAAGTGACGCAAATTGAGCGTGCGGTCCGACCTTTTTAGACTTTATCGAGTCGGACTTTCTAACACGTGCGGCTCATTCCAGAAACTTTTCACCGAACGTCAGAGGTCGTGAAGCAGCGGCATAAGACTTGAACACCGGTTACAGGCTGCTTCTATTTTTCATTCTATTCTATGCAGAGCTGCAACAGGTGGTACGCAATGTCGAAAATTTGGTCAGCTATAATCATTCTACACGTCGCGATTTCGATTGGCCCAAATGCCTTAGCGAATCCCTCACTTTGTATGAACTTGTTCGGACCATCACACCATTTCGAAATTGACACTCGTTATCGTCAGATCCCGATTCACAGCGTAGGATACCAAAGGTATACCTACTCGCCACCGAACATGGGGTACGAGTTCTTGCGCGGTCGCCCGATTTTTCAGGATCCGGAAGGTTTGCGCCAATTCATCAATGCGCTTCCAGCCCGACCTAGCAACGCGGCTGAATTTAGTGGTCGGGGAACGTTGATAGTAACTGCAAGCAAACTGCGACTTCCGAATGCGCGCGCATTTCTCGAGGAAGTTGCAGCGGCTACTTATGGCCGACTTCCAAATCCTGCGGACGGCGAACTTTTGGCTCACGTCAAGGCCGTGCTGAACGACGCTGATAAACGCGCAATCAATCCGCAAAAAATCATTATTCAAATTCGAACTGAGTTATCCGAACTCACGGTTTACGACGGTCATAACCACGGTGGTGCAGAGGGCCTGAACTGGTCGAATGCCGAGATCGGCGGAAACACCGAGGTCGATCGGTTAGGTCAGTTTCAACCGATGAGCCTAGAGAAAGTTGAGTACGTCACGTCGCGAGACCGCGAGACGACTTTAGTTTTTGGAAATGTTTGGCATCGTACTCCCGCCCTTCTCGTTCTATATCCCGCTGGTCATAGCGAAGCGAAGCGACTTTATGTGATAGTTTCGATCGAGTGATGTGCCTCTCGACACAAATCCGATGGGTCTATAGAAACGCAGCGAGGTTGCGAGTCTTTAGCTTTGAAGAATTGTGTTCGAATTCGATCTTCAGGCTTCAAATAACTTATGGTCGCTTCTGTCAGTAAGGTCGCTGCTGTCCATGTGTCATCGGTCGTGGTGGCACAGCCAACTTCCAGTTCGAGGCGACTGTCATTTTCATGACGATCGCGTTCTCTTTACAGGCGCTGTGAACCTGCCGCACGAAGCGCGAGAAACCTGGTAAGAACCCTGATTCGCCTATTTTTTCGGGAGTAGCTGTGCTGAAGCAACCACGTTCAGGATTTTCGCGCATCCTCGTAACCCTAGCTCTTCTCTTCGCTTCGGCGGCGAACGCAAATACGAATTCATTGGAAGACGTTTACTCGCGTCTCGTGCGTCCGGTCGTTGCCGGGCGTGAAGCTTATCTCGAGTACGAGGTGACGTCGGGAAAGACGCCGCAGTTGATCTTGCGTTCTCGTTTCAAAAACTCTGCGAACGCGTCGTTCGTCGTCGGGATTTACACGATTGAGCTTGGCGCGTCGGAAGCTAAAGCGCTGAAAGTCGTCGAGACGAACCAAAACCAAACGGCCGTTCGCCAAGTGCATGGTCGTCTTCAGCTAGAAAGCGTGAAGTTCGAAGGAGAAGCACTTTCGCAGGCCCAAGGGGCTATCCGAAGCTTGCTTCGCGCAGATCCGTTGCTGCATCCGCAGATCACTCCCATGGTTCCGGGCGCGTCGGCGAAGGCCTCTGAACCACAAACAGATGTCTTGAAAGAAATGGAAGGTTTGCGGGTTCTGGCCGAACGCGCGGGTCGGCCGTTACGGGCCTTGGTCATGATGCCTACCGGGCACGGAAAAACCTTCGTTTCGAACGAGTGGGCGTTTCTTGAACGGCGCCGATCTGGAACGCAACCGCGCGTCCTCTTCGTGCTTCAAGCGAATCAAGTCCTGAAAGAAGCGGCCGAAAAGTTTCGCGAGCATCTCTCTTTGGTCAGAGGCGAAGAGGTCTTCGTGCAACCCGATGCGACCAACGCGGCGTCGACGTCTAAAGCGCTTCAAGACACGAAGGTCAAAGCGTGGTTCCTGACCCGCAGTGCCGCTTATGCGCATCGTGAAGAGATCGCCAATCTGTACGGGCGAACCGATCCGGTGCTACTGATCTTCGACGAAGCCCATCACCTCGGTCGTCGCGCGGTCCATGAGGCAGGGGACGGGGCGATTTCGGAGGTCGAGCGCGGCCAATTTCACGAACTACTTTCGGGGCTCGAGCCACACATGCGCGGCCGGGATCAGGTCGTCGGGCTTACTGCGACGGCTTGGCACAAGGAATCCGATTTCTTGAAAACCCATTTCGATGGCAATCTGATCACCGTTCACCTTACAGCGAAAGAAAAGACCGAGTACGCGCGGACATCCGACTACATGAACATGTCGCGCACGTCGACGATGCGTGCGATGGCGGAAGGGTACTTGTCGCCGATCTACGAGTACCGGCAGATTTTATACCTGGGTGATAAAACTTTGACCGCGGGTTTCCTCAACAGCGCGCGGATGGCGCGGGCGATGGCGCTTAGCCGTGATCAGCAGGAAATTCAACTGCGTCGCGAAGTGACGGTGCATATCCCCTTTCTGCAAACAATGCTTGGCGACATTCGCGACCGCACGCAAACTTTAGAGACAGAAGCGGTGTCGCCCGCACGCGGAATTATTTTTGTCACGAGCACGAAGTTGGCCGATTTTTATGCGGAGGAAATCTCAAAGTTGGCGGCCCACGACGGCGTGGACGTCGAATTCCGCGCTTTTCATTCTGATATGCCGGCCGAACGGGTCGAGCCGACGATCGCGTGGTTCAAACAGACGACTGCGAGACACCAGCATCGTTATCTTTTCGTGGTTCGAAGTCTCAGCGAGGGTTTCGACGCGCGCGACGTCAATCATCTTGTCCTCGCGAAGTCGTACAACGCCGACGATGCGGTGGCCATGCGTGAACTTCTGCAGAACCTGGGGCGGGGGACACGACCGGCGCCGTATAAGATCAAAACGTTCGTCACGGATTTTTCGGGCCGCCTTTATGATCTGGTTTTCAAGAATCTGAACTCTCTGATCTTCCGCGGCGCGGTCGTGCGACCTTACGTTCCGACTTATTCGCCTAAGCCTGTTTTGCCGATCGTCGCGGTGAACTCGCATCAACCCCCGACCGAATCTTTTCAAGCCCGCGACGTCAGCACCCACGAAGCTTTTGATCCCGCTGTGAATACGCGGCTTGAAGGCAAGAAATCCGCGAGTCAGACCTTTCGCGAGCGCCTTTGGCTGTTCGCTTCGGCTGACGACGGTGAGAGCCTTCTTGGCGTCCCGAAACTCACGGCCGTCTCAATGCCCGACGGGGGTTGGCGAGATCGCAATGCCGGCGAATTTACGGCGCTCGCTCACGCGCGATTGCGCGTGAGTAAATTCACAGACTGGCTCGAGAAGAACAAGATTTCATCGACGGCGACAATCGCAGATCTGGCTCGCGAAACAGGGTCTTCGACTGGCCGGGGAACGGGGTCGGTCATCACCTTGATTGTCACGAACATGGTCAAATCGCTGGGAAGCCAAACCGCGGTTTCGCTGCTGCGGTTGCCGTTGATGGCGTGGCCAGAAGTTTTGATCCCCGAAATCACAGCCGAAGAAACCAGACGACGTGCCGAGCTGGCGGCCGAGATGCGCGCTGTTTGGAATGTACGCACGCTGGCAGACTTCTATGTCCAAATCGACCATCAGAAGATTTTCGATCGTTTGGTCGAACTTGAACGCAGTCCGGACCCGCGGCATCATGCGCTGGTGCGCGCCTTTGAACAAAAACCTACGCTGGTGCGGGCGCTCGTCGTCACGTATCTCGCAGCCGTAAAACCGAAAAAAGACGCGACGCCTCAACAAATCAAGGGTCACGCGTCGGCCGTTGAAACTTTGATGAGGGAACTCGTCCGTCGGGTCGTGCTGCTAGGTTTGCCGACGGTCGGGACGTTCGACCGAAGCGCGATCGTGAAAATCGACGCAAAGGGCGAGGCGCAAGTCATGGCTAATCAGTCGCAAAGGTTGTCCAAGGATTTACTGCCGTCACTTTTGGGAGCACGATTGCGGCCGACGTCGGCGAACTATGTGAGTGGAGTGAATACGCAGTACAAAGAAGCCGTCGACCTGGGCAAATCAGCACGCCTGTTGGATCTTCCCTTAGGATCTTGGTCGTCGCTGCAGGACGAATCTTCGTCGTCGGTTTTTGCCGGTGCGGGGTCTCGCAACGAATTGGCTAATTTGGCGATTTTGAAAACGGTGTTTCAGATCGTTTCGGCGCGAGATCTCTATGTGTTTCTGCAGCCGGATCAGATGGAAAAGCGGGTGAAGGCCATGTTGGATGCGCCGACGCCGCAAGTCTTGAAGCTTTTAACGGACATGGGCGCGAGTCGTGGCGGTCTGGATTTCAGTTCTGAGCCCCAGGCCCTTGCTACCGCTATAGCGCTGCTTTCTTTGCAGGCCGAAGGAGAAAGGGTCAGTCATCACGGAACAGAATGGGAGCTTAAGTCGCGCGCCGCGACGCTCTTCAGTTTTACGACTTCACTGAACGGCTTGCTCGGTTTGCCGCTGAAGCCCGACGTCGATCGACGTGCGCTGCTCGTCAAACTTGATGAGAAACTGCGAACCTACAAAGACGCGTCGGCGGAAAGTCAGGTCTGGTCGGACAAGTGGAGAGATTTGACAAATGATGTGGCCGCAAAAATGCTGACACCGGATTTCCTCGGTTACGATCCGCGTGCCATCGTCGCGCTTCAAGCGGATGCTCCGTCGAGGGCTTCTGATTTGCAGATTTCTGGTTTGAAGAAGAAATCAGTTGGATTCGGAGGCCTGGATGCCCTTCGCGTTATAAAAAACCCGTACTTGAGAAATGATTCCGGTTATTTTCCGGCGGCCATCGCGGATTTTAACTTTCCGAATCTTACCAAGCTCGGCGATCTGGCG
>JALHOI010000042.1 GCA_022843085.1 Pseudobdellovibrionaceae bacterium | reverse complement strand
TCAAGAACTACGTGTCTGAGGTTGAAATTTCCCACCGGCTCGAGATCGACGAATTTGTTTTTGAGATCTCTGGCCGCGTCGATGGAATTTTCAAAGCCCAGGCTTTAGGCGAAGTTTCAAAGATTGAAGAGATCAAATCGACATTTAACATTTACGAGCTTCAAAAGCGCCTTCGGGAGAGCGGTGCCGATCATCCCTACTTCTTACAACTTCGGACTTATGGCTATTTTTACTGGCTACAGAACGGGGTCGTTCCCGAACTCAGTTTTCACCTTGTGTCGACACGAAATCGAGAGACGCTTGATTTTGGAGTTCAGCTTGATGTCGTCGATTACGAAAGTTGGCTGAAACGTCGTTCGGTTGAAATTGTCCATCAAGCTAAGCTCGCAGAAAAGCGAGCGCGGCGTCGTCGCGATACAGCTTCGACGCTTCCATTTCCTTTCGCGAAACCTCGCTCGGGACAAATCGAGCTTATCGAAACTATTACGAGTGGCATGGTTGAAAGAAGTCCGATGCTGATTCAGGCCCCGACGGGTCTGGGAAAAACGGTGGGCGTGCTTTTTCCTGCTCTCAAGCAAGCGCTAGCCCGTGGCCAGCGTGTGATCTACGTGACACCTAAAAATAGCCAACACGCCGTGGCTGAAGACGCGGTCGAGAGGCTTCAAGAGGCTGGTGCGAAAATCAAGTCGCTTGTGATCACTGCAAAAAGCAAACTTTGTTTTAAGAATGAACCGCTGTGCAATCCCGAGTATTGCGAGTTTGCGAAGGACCACTACACAAAGCTTGGTGAAAACAAGCTTCTTGAGAAACTGGCCAAAAAAAAGAAGCTGAACGCCAAGACATTCGAAAAAATCGGCCGCGAATATGAAGTTTGCCCCTTCGAACTTCAGCTTGATGCTGCGCTCGACGTTGAAACTGTGATCTGCGATTACAATTATGTTTTTGCGCCGAGATCCGCTTTTGGCCGAATTCCGATGACGGGGCTTGATCAAGAGGGGAAGCCAAACCTTGTGATTGATGAGGCTCACAATCTTCCAACGCGAGCAATGGATTACTATTCGCCTGCACTCTCGGTGTACACGCTTGAAAAAATGCATGAAGAGATTTTGCTTTTGCCAAAAAAGTTTCGAGTTGAAGCGCAAAAGCATCTGAACGAGTGTATTCGAGTCGTTAAATCCTGCGGACGGCAGGGACAAACCGGTGCCGAGCGAATTCGCCCGCCGGTACAAGCGTTTCTTCTGCAAGATGAAGAACTGCGAACCTTTTTGTCGACCTATCTTGCTTCGGATGTCGACATTCAACCCCGCGACGTCGTTATGAGAATGTGTTTCTATTGGAGCGAGTTTACGTCAACACTTGAGTTTGTAAGCGGAGACCGCGAAGAGTTTTTTACGACCTTTACTCCAAACCCGCCGACCGTAAAGATCACGTGCTGCGATGCCTCTGAGATGTTAAAAGCCAGTTACAGCGACTTCGAAAACACGGTTGCATTTTCGGCAACTCTAAAGCCGTTCGATTATTACAGTCAGTTGATGGGCCTCAAGCGACCTGACCTTCGCCACGCTGAATTCGTTTCGCCGTTTGAGAAGAAGAATCGCAAGCTGCTGATTATTCCGCAGGTATCATCAAAGTTTTCCGAACGTGCTCGAAATTATCCGCGTATCGCCGACGCGATCGCGAAAATTGTAAAATTAAAGCCCGGTAACTACTTTGCGTTTTTTCCTAGCTTCGACTTTCTCGATCATGTCTACCGCGAGCTGCGGACGCCTGATGGTTTTACTGTCGTGCGCCAAGACCGTGGCATGCGCAATGATGCGGTTGAAGAGGTGCTGCAAAGTTTGAAGTTTAAAGGATCATCGCATCTCGTATTTGCAGTTCAGGGCGGAGTTTTTTCTGAAGGAATCGACTACCCAGGCGAGATGGCGATCGGCGCGTTCGTCGTCGGACCGCCGCTTCCAAGCTTCGATCTCGAACGAGAACAAAAGCGCCTCTATTATGAACGGACCTACCGGTCTGGCTTCGATTATGCGTACACCTATCCGGCTATGGCGAAGGCCGTGCAGGCCGCTGGGCGTGTCATCCGAAATGAAACTGACCGGGGTCTCATTGTGCTGATGGACAACCGCTTTCTTCAGCCGGCGTATTCTAAATCGATGCCGCAAGATTGGTTTCTAGAAAATCCGCACGAGCTCGTATCGGAAAAGATTCTTCAAGATGTTGCGTCGTTTTGGTCAGAAGCTGCTGATACGAATTAGCGATGTGGTTCGCTTTGTTTTTTGACTAGCGACCGAAGACGATTCACTTGTTCTTTTTGGCCCCGCACCTTCAGCGTTACGCCGCGCTCGTCGTAATCTTCAGAAAGGACCCGCGCACGATCGCGAATCTCGCCGATAATGCCCTTGGCTGCGTACGGAATGTGAAACTCTTCGTCAACCATTTCGCGTTCAAAATGTTCGATCAGCTGGATCCGCAGATCTGAAATATCATTGGGTCGAATCGCTGAAAGATAAATTGCATCAGGGAATTCACGTTTCAACATCGCAAGATCGAGGGGTTCAAGACGGTCGATCTTGTTGAGCACGAGTCGACTTGTAACATCGCCAGCGCCGACCTCTCTCAAGACCGTCTGAGTCACTTCGAGTTGCGATCGAAAAGTCGAATCGGAACAATCGACGACGTAGAGAAGCAGCGATGCATTCAACGCTTCGTCGAGCGTCGATTTAAAAGATGCAACCAAATCATGGGGAAGTTTTTTGATAAAACCAACGGTGTCAGAGATCAAGATTCGCGGTCGCGATTCGGGGTAAAGAAGTCGCACGGTCGTATCGAGTGTCGCGAAAAGCTTATCTGCGACTAGAACATCACTTCCCGTCAGGGCCCGCATTAAGGATGATTTGCCCGCATTAGTGTAGCCGACGAGAGCAACGGTAAGTTCCTGATCTCGTCTTGCACGGCGCACGTCATGCTCATCAGCGATAGCGCTAAGCTCGTCTTTGAGCTCTTTGATTCTGTCGCGAATATTTCGTTTGTCGAGTTCGAGACTGGTTTCGCCGGCCCCTTTGCCACCGACGCCACCACCACCGCGATCTTCATCGCCGCCTGTTTCACGAAGTCTTGGCGCGACGTAAGCGAGTCTCGCGATTTCGACTTGAAGTTTCGCGGCACGGGTTTTGGCATGCCGACTGAAGATTTCGATAATGACACCGGTTCGGTCGAGAGCTCGCGCCTGAGAAGCACTTTCTATATTCCGCAGCTGTGACGGAGAAAGATCGCAATCGAAAACAACAAACGCGGCAAGTTCACTAGCGTTTCGTGGAGCCGCGTTGGATGCGAGGTCGCTTTCACTTTCTGTTTCTGGTTCGCGGTCCAGCTCATGAGCGGGCGGCCCGTCAAAACGGTCATCATGACTGTCATCGCCAGAATCGTCGTCGCTATCCGTTGATCCAAATTTGAGAGACGCTTTGTGCTTTTTCTTTACGACGCTCGACGCGATTACGCCGGTGCCCCCTGTCCAGGTTGCAAGTTCCCGTAGCTTTCCATCGCCGAGAACAGTGAAACCGCGTTCGGACTTTCGCTTCTGCCAGATGCGCCCAATGACTTTGTAGCCCAATGTCGTCACGAGACGACCGAGTTCGTCGAGCGAGCTGTGAAGTGCTTCTTGTGACATGCCGGGCGTGAGAATTCCGACAAGGACAGCGTTTAAGTTACCGGTATCGTCTGTTGAATGCATGTTTCGAAAATTTACCATGGTTGTGGCGGGTCTACAACGACGCCATTCATGACACTGGTCGCACCGCTTTCGATCGAAGTACTCGGCCGATCTTGAATATTCAGGAAGTGAAATCTTGAGATGCGAATCGACCACTGACCCGCGAATGAAGTTTCAGCCGTCGAACCCGCATTAACACCGACAAGTCCGGTGTCGGCTATGTCGCGGTTGCCATTCGAAGACGTGCTGTGAGGACTTTTTCGACTTCAATTTGAAAACCAAGTCGTGCGCGAACGTATTGAAAAACTTCGTGAACATCGTTTGACTCGCGGCTTTGACCGAACCGGATGCGCAAGTCTCAGCTTCAGATGAGTGCCGGAAGTGCCACAGATGCCGAAGGCGAAGCGGGATTCGCTCGGAATTTAGATTCGCCAATCGCATTGGGATATTACCAATTGCGAACAGCGTGGAAGCAAGTGGATCTTATGTGATCGATCAATCGGTGTAGACGGTGAGTCCCAGCGAGGCGAAACTGTTGAAGCCGCTGTTTTCTTCAAAGTCTGGCGATCGCACGACAAAGCGCCATACGAGACTGATCGGCATGACTTGGATTCCGACGCCAACTTCAGTTTCGAAGTTAAATGGGTACTTGGTGACACGCGGGCCAGGCTCGAAGTTATTGCCGTCCAAAAAAATATTTCGGGCGACTGCATTTCCCCGGATGCCACCAAAGAAGTAGTAACTCGATTTGAAATCGACGGGTGAAACAAAGCTATCTGTTTCTCCGCCCGAAGGACGAGCGGGGCCAAAGTCGTCTGGCAGGTTCAAGCCAAGTCTGGCAAGTAGGCCAGCGTGCGCGCCGATGTAAACGGTACCAAGGCCTGCGCCAAACATGGGAAGAACATCAAGATAAGACCCATAGCGATTTCGCAAATCCAAAATTGATAGACGTTGTTGGTAGGAAAGCTGTCCGACAAACTCGTTCTTTAATTGGTTCGACCAACCGAGCGCTTCTTTGGCACCGATTAACTTGTGAAATCCGTTTTGAAAACCTTCCCCTTGGGCCCACGGTCCAACAACACCAAGACTAAGTTCAAGCGTCTGAGATCTCTCTGGTGTTTTCAGGTGCATCGCGAAAGCGGCATTGAGCCAAGCGGCATAGGGCCTGTCGTTCGGGATGAGGTTGCGAATCTGCGTGTTGTTTGGCGTATAGATCTGATGATTGACTGACAAACCGAAATTTGTCTTCGATTTTGAAAGCTGATCTTGAATGTAATTCATGCGGGTTAACCACCCTGGAGCCCAGGCGGGGATTCGGTCGCGTGCGTACACGTAAGATAGTTTGACGCCGTTCGAGTAGGCCTGATCGACTCCGGGTCCGCCGACGTTGCGCGAATCGTTCTCGATCGCGACGCCGAACGCCTGGCCTTCGTTGACCAGTTTTCGTCGTGCGGCAGGGCCAGGATCAGCGGCTTCGGCCATTTCGGCCGCGCCGAGCAAGACGGCGAGAAGTCCAGATAAACAGAAAAAACAAAAACCGACAGGAAGATTCATAGATGCCAACGTTTCATAGAGCGAGCTCCTAAGCACGCCTAAGCATGAGAAAGCACGAGTTGTGCCGACTAAAAAAATGCGCCGCATCAAACAAAAATTATCGCCTTCTCGCGTTCACTCTCTTAGAACGGGCCAACTCATTTTCCGGGAGGAATATCGATGCAGCCCACAAAATCGCAAAGTCTAAAGTCGCTTTTCACGATGCCAAAAGCTTTACGTCTTCCAGGCTTCGCAGCAGCGCTTGTTGTTTCAAGTGTTGCTCTGGCGGCGACCTTCACGATTCAAGATGTGAACCTGAAAGTGCTTGAGCTGATCAAGCCATTCAACAATCCAGTTACAAAAATGGAGTTCGCATTCACGTCGCTCAATGTTGATGCGACCCGTGCGCTCGACTTCGGTTTCACAGGATTCGTTTCAAAGCTCGGCTCGCAAAACGAAGCGAAACTCGAAGTTAAAAAAGCACAGTACAGCTATGGTACTGGCGCAAAGCCGACGGCAAGTGTCGATCTGAATGTTGAATTCGACATCGTCAAGGCGCTTGGGCAAGACGTTATCAACAAGGTCGCGGGCGAGCTTGATGATGCGCTGGTTGAGATGTCGGCAGACTTCGTTAAAGATTATGGTTCAGCGATCACGGTTACCGCAAAAACCGAAGAACTGAAGCTTGATGCTGCTGGAAACGTTGAAGTGGTAAAATTGCGCCTGAGCGCTGTTATGGATTTTGCAAAACTTCCCGCAACCAAAACTCTCGATGCGGTTGAATTTCAAACTCTCGACGTTGTTGTTCGAGCCGATACCAAAGGTCTGACTCTTCAAGGTGAGGTTGTGCTGAACCCACTTTACCGTGGCTTTCAGTCTGATCAAAACGGTATGAAAGAGTACGTCGAAAAGTTGCTGGTCGATGACGAGCAGACGTACGCTGAACTCAAATCTTACCTTGGGTTTTTTGATGCAGCTGCCGACTGGATTGTCGAACTGAAGCCGTAATTTACGAGTTCGTATCAGAACGTGGGGCCGGCCGTAACAGTTCAAACTTGAAGTTTGAAATATGTTACTTTCGAACCTGGCCGGTTCCATCGATAAGCCAACGCACGCTGGTCAGCTCTCGTAGGCCAACGGGGCCCCGGACGTGAAGCTTCTGTGTCGATATTCCGATCTCCCCACCGAGGCCGAGTTCAAAGCCATCGGTAAAACGAGTCGAGGCATTCCAGTAGACGCAGGCTGAATCAACACTGTTTTGAAACTGTCTTGCACTTGATTCGGTCGTCGTCACGATTGTTTCAGAGTGATTGGAACCGAATTTCTCGATGTGAGAGATTGCAAAATCGATATTCTCGACGATGCGAAGGTTCACTTTGAGATCAAGGTACTCATTAAAAAAATCGGCTTCACGGGCAACTGTCACCGATTGAAACCAGGGACTTTCGATTCCGTCCGTTTTTGCCAATTCAAGTAATTGTCGATACGAGTCTTCACACGCGAAAAATCGAACTCCATGCCCAAAAAGATTTGGAACTAATTTTTCAAACAGAGAGCGTGCCAGCTTTCGATCGACCAAAATAGTTTCGATTGAATTACAGACCGCCGGTCGTTGAGTTTTTGCATTGATTGCTATGTTGACCGCCATATCGAGATCCGCAGTTTCATTGATGTACAAATGGCAAACACCCTTGTCATTTTTGATGATGGGCATGCGCGATTCGCGGCTGACCCGTTCAATGAGGGCTGAACCGCCTCGGGGTATGCAAATATCGAAGATATCGTTGCGCTGTAGAAGGCGACCGACCAACCCACGGTCGTAATCTTCAATACCGACAAACGGAATGGGTGTTCCTGCGACCGACGGAGAGAGTGCAGCGAGTTCGTCTTTTAAGGAATTTTGTACGATCCGGTAGAGCACAGCGGCAGTTGCTGCCGAGTCTGAACCTCCCCGAAGTGCGACTGAGTTTCCTGATTTAAAGGCGAGCGCAAAAACCTCGGTGATGACATTCGGCCGAGATTCAAAAATCATGAGGATCGAACCTAGCGGTGCGCGTACCCGACGCACCTGCAGCCCATTTTCAAGTAATCGGGCCTCGACCACTTCTCCAACGGGGTCAGCCAGTGCGGCGACAGCTCGCATCGACTGACTCATTTTTTCGATACGCTCTGTGTTTAAGGTCAGTCGATCGCGAAACGCATCGGTGTGTGTGGGGTCAGGTGAATTTTCGACTTTCGCGAGATCAGCGCGGTTGGCGCTTAAAATTTCGTTTGAGTTGGCCGTCAGTTCGCTCGCGATCCGAACAAGGATTTTGTTTTTCCTCTCCTCTGATAGACTTAGAAGATTTCGAGAGGCCGTCTTTAACAATGCAAGTCGTCGCTCGAGTTCATTTTCGATCAAGGGGAGCCTCTCAAGTTGCGCCGACCCTCGATTCGAGTGCCGGGAGGTTCGATCAAATTATTGATTTTGATGAGAGCATCTTCGAGATCGCCCTTTACGAGGTGAGTCGAGATGCCAAACGCTTTTGCCGCCTTCGCGGCTAGAATTTTTGAAAGCATACCGCCCGTACCGACTCCTGAGGGCGAGGCGTTTGAAAGACTCTTAAGCAAACTTCGCGAAATAGTGTCCAGCCGTGGAACAAGCTTCGCGCTTTTGTTTTTCTTGGGATCTGAATCAAAGAGTCCGTCGACATCGGTGAGCAAAATTAAGCGATCTGCTTTCATGTGGCCCGCGACCAAGGCCGATAATCGGTCATTGTCTCCGAACTGAATTTCGTCTGTCGAGACCGCATCGTTCTCGTTGAGGATTGGAAGCACGTGCCACTCGACAAGAGTCGAGAGGGTGCGTTTCAAATTCTCTCTGCGAGTTCGACTTCCGAGGTCATCGGCCGTCAGAAGAACCTGAGATCCGAGACGGCCGATACGCGAAAGCGCTTGGTTGTATTCATTCATTACAAGTGGCTGACCGAGAGCTGAAAACGCCTGCTTCTCTCGAAGCAGCTGGCTTAATCCACCAATTTTTTGAAACCGGTGAATGAACTCTTGGCGAGCGGTCGCGATAGCCCCCGATGTTACCCAAATCACGTCAATCCCGAATTCCAAATCGAGGATTTCAATCTGTTTCATCCACTTCCGAATGAGCGTGGGTCCGCCCGAGATCACCATTTGGCTGCCGGCTTTCACGACCCAGAGGCGACGTGCTGTTCTCTTAGTCTTCGCTTTTGGCACTGAACTCTCCGGTTCGGCGATTTTTCATAACGTTGTGCCAGGGTAGTGCTCGCCCATTCATGACAACGTAGACGCCGCTAGCTAAGGTCTGCACGAAGGCGAGTGCCGCACCGAGGTTAAAGAGTCCGTCTGAGCTACCGAACTTATAGGGCACCATGGCGCCTGTCAGAATGATGGTTTTGTTTTCGATGGCGGCCTCGCCTAAAACACGAGCTGTCTCGCTCATGGTGTCGGTACCGTGCGTGATTACAATCCGCCTGAGCGGCGTCATTCGGCACTGGGTTAAAATGAGTTCGCGATCCTCACTGGTCATCTCAAGACTATCGACCATCATTAGCGTTCGCGTTTGGACATCAAGCAAACAGCGCCCGAGCCTCAACATTTCTGTGACGTGCGAATCTTTGAAATACAGTCGACCTTCAATTTCGTCGTACTCCTTATCGAAGGTTCCGCCAGTCATGAAAAGTAAGACATCGGGCGTCGTCATTACTTCTTCGGCACTTTCGACTCGTCGACGGCGATTTCAATTTCGACGCGACGGTTTTGTGCGCGGCCATCAGCGGTGTTGTTGTCGCCGATAGGTGCGTCAGGCCCCATGCCGATAACAGAAACTGTATCAGCCGGGATTCCGCCTGATACGAGTTGGTTCTTCACGGCAAGTGCGCGTTCTTCTGAAAGCGTACGATTGCGTGCGGCTGAACCAGTTGCGTCGGTATAACCCTTCACCGTCAGAACGTTTTCAGGGTAGCGCTTCATGATCGCCGCCATCTTCGCCAAATTTTCATCGGCGGCTGGCTTAAGTTGTGATTTTCCGCTGTCGAAAAGGATGTCGCTTTTCAGTTTTGAGACGAGACCTTGCTCGGTTCGTTTTGTTTCGGCGATCTGTTCGAGTTCTTTTTTCTGTTTATCAAGACGATTGCCGACGAGACCGCCAAGGCCACCACCAACAGCTGCTCCGATCAAGGCTCCGCCGGCTCGATTGCCGGTTTGATGCCCGACGATTGCGCCTAAAAGTGCGCCGCCAGCGGCACCCGCACCAGCTCCTATCGCCGTGTTTTTGCCAGCCGATTCGCAGCCCGTTGCGCTTGCGAGCGTGAGGGCGATCGCAATTAAAAGACGTGACGTTTTTGGGTTCAGTTGACCGTGTTCCATAGCTTGCTCCGGTGTCGAATGGTGGTTGTAGACTGTAGCGTAATAGACGAAGGGGGAGAGTCGTCAAAGTGTTCGTCTGATTGACACCCGTGGATTCTTTATCGACGGGGTGAAGGACCGCCCGTAAGTAGCCTCAAGTGCGGTATAATTCGGGGATCGTGCTGCCATTTTCAACACCACTTTTTGATTTCGAGTTACTGAAAGGCCGGTCGAGCGACCCCGTAGCCCTGCGCCGACTTGCGATCGTTTTGCACGGCAAAGGCGATAGTCTCGAGGCTTTTCGAACGATTCCCGAAGAGCTTGGGCTCTTTGATTTTGACTACCTGATTCTCAATGCTCCTTTGAAATTTGGCGACGGCTTTAAGTGGATCAACAACGAGCCCAGGCATCTTCGATCGCTTGAGATCGTGCGAGATTTACTACTTTCTCTCGTCGAAGAATTGAAAGACTACGGCTACGAGGCCGCAAACATCTTGTGGCTCGGACATTCGCAAGGCGGCCGCGTGGCTTCAGATCTTGTGATGCATTCGCCTGATGCTTTTCTTGGTCTAGTGGCGGTATCCAGTTATGTCGGCTTCTTTGACGGCTGGGCTGATAGAGCCGAAGAATCTTTCGCCTCAGGCGCGTGGAAGACGCCGTGGTTGATCACTCACGGTACCGAAGACCGAATCATTCGGCTGGGAGAAATTCGAAACGACGTACGTGAACTTGCGCGCGGCAAGATTCCGTTGACCTATCGTGAATTCCGTAAGGGTCACGACTTTGATCACGATCTTGAAGTGCCGTACATCAGCGAATGGATAAGGCTTCGCGCTGCCGCCGTTCAGAGCGCTAGAATGCCCATGCTCCAGCGTGAAACAGCCGTGCGTAAAACACCTGAATTGTAAGCGCCAAAGCGATGAAAATGCCCGATGTGATTTGGCGAATAAGCGTCGGTCGATTCAAAGCCGGGTTCGCCCACAACATGCATAAAAAAAGTGAATACATCGGAAGCGCGTAGCGCACTGTCGAACGCCAAAATGCTTGATTGTGAGAAACCAGAACGATCGCAAAGATGAGGCAGGCGAGTTCATACTCTTTTTGTCGCCAAAGCCACCCGACCAATCCGATCGAAAGACCGAGCGCCGTTAGAGTTAAAATTCCGAAGTTAAACGCATAGAGAAAAAGTTCACCGCCCAAATAAGCTGTACCGTCGAAGAACGCCCCCAAGATTCGCAATGAAGTTTCAAGGCCCTTGAGAAGGCCCCCGTCGGGCATCATGAACGCTTGTTGTCCGAGTAGAAAAAAGAACGGATCGCCTGTTTTGAACCAATTGTAGCCGATGAATCCGGCAACGCTGATCACCGCAGCAAGTGCCTCTTTGCGTTTGAGAAAAATCCAGGCTGCAAATGCGCCGCCAGTGAGTCTCACCCAGGGAGCTAGCGCGATCAAGAGTACGAGGTTGATGCGGGCTAGCCTCTCGCCTTGAATCGAAAGTGGTGGCAGCCCCCAAATTTCGCGTCTGGGGCTTGTCCAAAGTGCGAGCGCCACTGTCGCCATAAAAAGAGCGAAAAAAAGCATGTCTGAGTAGGCTGTGAAGGCGAAGTATCCGACCGGGTTTGAGATCGCGATCATCCAAAGCCTCGGTCGTGCAATTTGCCATCTTCTCTCAATGAGCCAGACCAGAATTGTATTGCCGGTCGCAAAGCAGCTGATTCCAAAGATCGGCGCGATTCTAAAAAAGTACTCTGACCAGATTGGTTTCGTTTGCACGAAGCCAGCCAGAAAAACGGCGACGTCGGTGAGACGTCCGAGAATCCAGCCGTGAGCAGGAGGAAAAACGTAGGTGTGAGGCATGAAGCCATGACCGTCGAGAGCCATTGAGCCATACCATTTCGCGTCCCACTGAAAGAAGCGCTCAAGCCAAACGGTAAATGGCAGCGTGAAGCCGTCAGTAAAACTGAACAAAAAGAGACTCCACAGGAGGTGGACGATGAAGGCTTCGAACGCATAGCGGCGCATAGGGCTTCAATCGTTGAACGAGAATATTGCGCGGTCAATTCAGACTCGGTTACGATCTGTGGCATGAGCGATAAATCGACCCATGTTCAATTGTCTAATTCTGCCCGGCACTTCGTCCTCGTGCTTTCAGTTCTTGGGTTTGTTTCATCTTTAGGATGCGCCGGTCTTACGACACGTCGATCTGCAGATGGCAGCGTCGAGGCACCCGCGCCAGATGATTCGCCGGCCGTCGTTCTTGCGCGAAAAGACGGGGCGGTAACGCCGAGATTTCCAATTGCAGACCCAGCGGGTTGGTCATCAAGTGACACGTCGAAAACTGGCGTGATCTTCGCTTGGACAATTGCGGGTTCAACGAGACTTGTGAGCGAATCGGGATGTCGCATGCGCGTTCGAAATCGCGAATCGGGCGATACCGTCTTGCTTAAAATCGACACCAAGTCGCCGGTGTCGATTCAAGCGCTTCGCCCGGGGACATGGGATGCGAAACGGCTTGGGTGCGGCTTGACTCGAATTTGGGACCTCGAGGGTCTTTTTCGTGACGGATTCGTCGTCAAACAAGACTCGATCTCGGTCATCGGTTGGTTCGTGTTCGATTTCGACGAACGGACGCTCGTTTCTGTGCGAGAAGGTGGTCGTCAAGAGAATACTAATCTCGCGATGCAGCTTCGGGCCGGCTGGTCGGGAGGCTCGAACTTGATCTCGGGTTTTTCAGGTAAACCGATTCCCATGAAACTTGAATCGCGAGACGAAATCGTTCGTGTCAAGGCGACAGGGTTACCAAATTCAAACGAAGTACTGCAGCCACTTCTGGCTCGATTTCAGGCCTGCGCGTCGATGGGGATGAAGGTTGATCCGGTACGGGCTGGAACTCTGCGA